>JAYUTQ010000332.1:0-1556 GCA_043755055.1 Chitinophagaceae bacterium
CAGCGAAACAGGTTTGTTACCCAACGAGCATTGCACCAATATTGTAACCGATTATTTTATACCAGTTGTATCATCTACAGAAAAATGTAACAATGTACAGGAAGTGCTGCTAAGTGCCGATGAAAAATGGAGGTATAGTAAAGAATGTGCCCCGGCTACAGGTTACAAAAAAAAGCAATTTAAAACAGTGCCGCCGGAAATACAGCAGTACTATGAAGAGAACGGCATCAGGTATGAAAAGATACCGCCATTACACCCGGACTGTGCTAATACTGTAAGCGGCGGAGGACCAAGAATTACGGCCCCTGTTAATGGAGGTGAATACTTTATCAGCAAAGAAAACCCGGAACCACTGGCACTTACATGCCAGGCTGCAGGTGATGCAAACAAGGTTTTCTGGTATATCAACAACCAGTTTTTTAAAGCCACCGAACCCAAGGCCAAAATCTTTTTTATGCCACAGGAGGGGCCAAATAAGATTAGCTGTACGGATGATAAAGGAAGGAACAGGGATATTTGGGTAAAGGTTAAAATGGTGGATTTATAGCCTTATTTTATTGCCTCTATACTGCCACTGCCTGCAACAGTTTTTTGCACATCTTTAGGTTCGCCACGGTAAAAAATATCGCCGCTGCCACCGATTGTTCCTTTTAGGCTTGTACTTGCGTAAACCTTTGCAGTACCGCTGCCACCAATGGTTACCACACACTCTTCGCTTAATAATTCCTCTGCAAGGCAGTCGCCGCTACCGCCAATGCTAATGTCAAGTTTACGGGTGCTGCCGTTAAGTGTGGCTTTGCCACTGCCGCCTATTCCTACATCTATTTTAGGCGATTTTACTTCTAGTGTTACATTGCCGCTGCCGCCAATGTTTATTTCCATAGCATCGTTGTTTGATAATAAGGTTTCGCTTTTTACCGAACCCGAACCACCAACATTTACTTCGTACACCGTTGGCATTTGAATACGTATAGTAATACCTTTTTTGCTGTTCAGCTCATATCCATCCTTTTCGCTGATTTCCAAATTATCATTGTGCTTTTGTATATCTATGTATTGAATCAGGTTTTCATCTGCTTCAATTTCTACACTAAAACTATTACCCTGAACCAGCACCACAGTAAATGGGGCATCCAATTCCACCCCTTTAAAATCGCTGATGTTGCGGGTTTCTTTTTTCATGTTTCCATTGCCATTTATATCGTCATCATTTCTTACAGAAATGTTGCAACTAGCTGCCAACAATAAGAGTGCTATCAATAAAAATTTCATAAGCTTATTTTAAGGATACAAGATACAGTTCGATTTAAAACTCACTTGCAACAGTTGTGACTTTTTTTGTAAACCGGATAATGGATGCGATTCCAACCACATCAGACCTTAATTTTTTTAAGATGCAGGCTACGGTATGCCAACAGGGCACTTATCAGCATTAGTATAGCACCAAGAAAAAAAGCAGAACCTGCAAAGTAAAAAGGGGCTTTAGGACTTATAAAATAAGCAAAGAGGTTGGTCATTATTAATGGCCCGGCTACCGAGGTTAAACTCATAAGGCT
>JAYUTQ010000333.1:0-7823 GCA_043755055.1 Chitinophagaceae bacterium
CTGTTTTGAGAGTTGTTGATATAGGCTTTAAAAGTTTTGCCATCGTATCGGCTAAGGCCCCTGTCGTGTGCTATCCACACAAAACCTTTTTTATCCTGCAATAAAAAATAAACAGTGTTGCTTGGCAGCCCGTTGAGGTTATTAATATTTCTTATCACCGGGTCCTGTGCATGGCACAACATGCTGGCAAGCTGTATAATAAAAAAGATTTTGAAAAAATGAGTGGACATGCAGTTTGGGCTTTGGCAAAGAAAACCAATGTTTGTACATCGGCTGTATTTTCTATAAAAACAAACCGGGCTTTAATGAAGCGGAATGGGGGTTTCATGAAAGGCTTGTTTAAAAAAATCTTAACGGTTGCATTTTACACCCTTAATATAAAACGCAATCCTCTTTTATAAACCAAATCCTTTCCCTGTATTCATGCTCCTCCATGAATAAAAAAGCTACAAACTGTTACTACGGTTTAGTAGCTTTTTTTGTAATGCATTTTTATATCTCCATCTACCCGCTACCGGGTATTGCAGCATCGGTTATTTGTTATTACGTTTACTCTCTTAAAAAATTTTGAACCTTAAAACACTTTTTATGACCAACGTAACAAAATGGATGAGCTGGGAAGGTGGTGTGGATTTAGTGGCTGTAACCAGCCCGGACTTACAAATGCCGAACGTAATCGTTCACCTTGGCCGCATGGTAAATACACCAGTGGGCGGCGCCCCAAGCGGCATGATTTTTTGGCAACCCGATACCAACGCCGCCCCGGTAGTAATGGGTTTTGTAAGCACCAATGCTACCGTAGGTGGCTACTTTGGCCCCAATATTTTTGCAGACACACCTTTTGAACATGCCCCGGTTTTGGATGCCACTATTGAAATTAATTTTGATGGCGTTTCTGCTTACTCAAAATGTGTAGTGGGTGGCCATACTTTCGAGGTAGAAATGACAGACCTAAGTGACCCGTATTTAATCAACCGTGAACCATCGGCCATGCCACCATTTTACCAGCAGGGGGTAGAAATGAGTTGTGGCAAAACGATTTTTAAAGTAGATGGGGTAGTGATAGACATTATTATTCCGCCCGTAGGTATAACCGGCGGACCCGCAAGTGTGGTATCGCCGAATGGCGTTTATGCCAGATAGGTTTTCAAGGGCCAAGGAACAAGGGTCAAGAAAAAGAGTCGGGGAACAAGTAATAGGATTCAGGTTCTACAGTTCTTCTGTTTTGCTAAGGCTACAACGTTCCGTTTTCAATTTAAAAAGTTGAAAACGGGGCGTTTTACATTTGTGTCGAAATAAATTTTATTTAGGCATAAACATTTTACCATACGTTTTTATAATGCGAAAGCTTAAAACGATATGAGCAAGCAACAGACCGCAGAATATGAGGAAGAAATATAAAACCCCTTTCAGCATTTTTAAATAAGTAGCTTCTGGCAGCACCATCATGTTTTGTTGTTGGGTTATCATTTGCTGCAGGGCTTCGTTTAATAATTTTGCATTGCCCAAAAGAAATATGGACTGTGCTAAAAACATCAAACAAAAAACAATACTTACAATGGCGTTTACCTTAATCCAGTCCTTTAAACCATGCTTACAAAGTTGTTTTTGATCAATGCCTTTTTGTAAAAAAATAAAACTGGCTATTACATAAATTACTACCGAAGCAAAAAGAAACACTACCAATAATAATGATGGATTGGCAAGGGCTACCATTAACATAAAAGCTGTTAGGATGCCTATTAAAACTGCCACAGGTAATAAAATATAGGATAGAATGCGATAGGGTAATAAAATATTCATAGCTAATGATAGTGCGTCCTTTTGTATTATTTATGTACTGGGAAACGGGGTGAAGATAGGGTAGGAGACACTATGAATGCATCAATTCTCTTTCCCGATGTTGTGTTTGAATATTTTCAAAAATCCGTTTTACGCTTTCATATAAAATTGTAAAATGTTTTTTTTACCTTACCTGTCTAATCTTAACATACCTAAACCTTTTGCCATGGCTACAGACAAAATTATTGTTACCAACAGCGCAGCCCTTACCAGTAAATATGGGGCGGCTGGCCTAAAAAAAATTGTGGCGGCTATTAAAAAATTAATTGCTGCCGATAAAAAACGACTGTTTATTTCCGAACTCATTTTTATGGATGATGCCGCTGCCATGAAAAAATACAAAGCAAGGCCGGTACTTGCTGCCACCGATGAACCGGAGAATAAAAATGCCATCGACGATCTCTACAATTTTTTTAAGCCGGACTATATAATGATTCTTGGTGGCCCCGATATTGTGGCCCATCAAATATTTGCGGCTTTTGCCGACGATGAAAATGTAAACAGCGACCTGCCCTACACCTGCAATAAACCATACAGCAAAAACCCGAAAGACTTTTTAAGCCCGGCCCGTGTACTTGGCCGCCTGCCTGATATTACCGGCGTGGCAGATCTAAAATATTTTGTAACCGTAATAGATACAGCCACAAAAGCCATCAGCCGAAAGGCTGACGAATACAAAGATTATTTTGCCCTGAGCGTAACATGGTGGCAGCAGAGCACAAGACAAAGCCTGAAGAACATTTTTGGAAACGATAGTAAAATGCAACTGTGTCCGCCCAAAAAATCGCCATACACAGATACGGCTTTAAAAACAAAAGTGCATTTTTTTAACTGCCACGGTGGTGAAGATTACCCTGCTTTTTTTGGCCAGGAAAAAGAGGGAGACGACACACCGCCGTGCTTTTATGCCAAAGACCTGAAAGGCAAGGTAGCCAACGGAACCATTGCTGTGGCCGAATGCTGTTTTGGCGCCCAGCTGCTAGACCCATCCGATACCGAAGATGGCCACATGGGTGTGGGTAATATGTATTTGGGCGAAGGCGCCTATGCTTTTGTAGGCAGTACCACATCGGCCTACGGGCCGCCGGAGGGGCAGGGCCTTGCCGATTTAATTACGCAGTATTTTGTAAAAAATGTGCAGCGGGGCGCTTCTGCAGGCAGGGCTTTTTTAGAAGCCCAACAAAAGTTTATTACCACAAGTGGCCGGTTTATAGACCGGTTTGAATTAAAAACCATTTGCCAGTTTTTACTCCTGGCCGATCCTTCCATAAACCCGGTAATAGACGATGCATTGATCAAAGCCAATTCCAACGCCAAAAGTATTGAGCATAAAAGTGAAAATGAAATTTCGGAACGTAAGGAAAGGCGGGCCCAACTGGTAGTGAAAGGCAATTTACTGGGCGAAGTAACCAATGCCCCACATCAAATAAAAACAGTAAACACACCTGCGGTAAAAAAGCAAATCAATGCCGTGCTTAACAAATATCATTACCAGCCAGAAGATGGAAGCACCGATGGTTTTAAACCAAAAGCCGGACCGGATGGCGCCAAAAACATTGGCCTTTCGGCAAAGGACATAAGATTCCATATCTTTCCTAAAGTGGATGATAATAAAACCAACAAAGCGCTAAGTGCCGGAACGGTTTTGGTATTAAAAGAAATCAACGGTAAAATAACGGAGGTAAGAGAATATGTCAGAAAATGATCATTTTAAAGGCAAGGTGGTAAAAGTAAAAGTGATGGAAGGCAGCAAAAGCGAAAGAACCACTCATGTGCTAAAAAACAGCAAAGGCGAATTTCCGCTGCGGCTAAAAAGCAGTAACCCTTTTTACGACGATTACTTTGAAAAGTTTGAGGGCAAAGAAGTAACCATACATGGCGTAAAAAAAGTGAGTTACCTGCAGGTAAAAAATATAGCAGAAGACAATGAGAAGTGAGCCGGTGGCATGCGATTTTAATGCATGTTGGTACAAGCCGTGTCATACCTGTTCCTGTTTCCTTATCTTCGAAATATGACGATCCTTTTAATCATCATCACCATATTACTCATTGGGTTTTTTGCGGGTATCGAAATTGCCTTTATCAGCGTAAACAAACTCAGCATTGAGCTTAAGAAAAAGCAGGGCAAAAAAAGTGGCCAAATACTCGGCCGGTTTATAGATAAGCCCAGCCGTTTTATTGGTACCTGCCTGGTGGGCTTCAATATTTTTCTGGTTATTTATGGCTTAATGATTACCAAACTCTTGGAGCCCCTGTGGAGCTGGATGGGCCTGGAAAAGGTGGACACATCCGGCTCTCTTAAAGTGGTGGCAGAGGTTGTTATCAGCACATTTTTTGTGCTTTTGGTAGAGTTTATGTTCAAAGCTATTTTCCGGGCCAAAAACGATTGGGTGCTTAGTTTCTTTGCCCCGGCCATGGAGTTTTTCGACAATATTTTTGGGTGGGTAGCCCGTGGATTTGTAAATGTGGCCGAATGGATTTTAAAATACATTTTTAATATAAAAATAAACGATCAGCGGCCGGCCTTTAGCCGTGGCGACCTGGAACATTATTACCAGCAAACCAAAGAAAACGAAGACGATAGCCAGGAACTGAATACCGAGCTTTTTGAAAATGCACTGAGCCTCCCTTCTATTAAAATACGCAGTTGCCTTGTGCCACGCAAAGAAATAGTAGCCGTAGATGCCAAAGCATCTTTACAGGATGTAAAACGGAAAATGATAGAAACAAAACTGAGCCGTGTAGTGGTGTACGATGGCGGCATCGACAATATTATTGGTTACATACACCAACTGGATTTGTTTAAACACCCGGCCGATATTAAAACCATTTTACTACCCATACCGGCCGTGCCGGAAACCATGGGTGCCACCGATTTGATCACTAAATTTTCGAAAGAAAGAAAAAGCATTGCCTGGGTGGTGGACGAGTTTGGCGGCACAAGCGGCATTGTAACCATGGAAGATTTGCTGGAAGAAATTTTTGGCGAAATACAAGACGAATACGACACCGACGAATTTGTAGATAAGCAACTGGCCGAAAACGAATACATGTTTAGCGGCCGGCTAGAGCTGGATTACCTCAACGAAAAATACAACCTCCAATTCCCCATAACAGAATCCGAAACCCTTAGTGGCTACATTATTAACGAGCATGAAAGCATGCCCGGCCAAAACGAAAAAATCATTATTGGCAATTACCAGTTCGACATTATGAACATGAGCGACACCCGGATAGAACTGGTTAAGATGAAGGTGTTGTAACAGATATTAGTATTGAGATTTAGTACAAAGACTAAAGCTTTGTAGTCGGTATGAGATATTTTACCCAGCTGGTTCCCTTTTTTCTGAACCTTGTACCTTTCCCTTACGCCGCTTATCCATTCATCCCTTTCATTTCTTGCCAACTCTCCGTTATATTCGGTTACCGAAAAAACAATTTAATCATGACTATTCAACAACGTTTGCTTGCAATGTTATTGGCCGCATCGCCATGCATGGCCCTTGCACAGGAAAAACCCAAAACGCCAACGCCGCCGGTTACCGATACCGCCAAGGCAAAAAAACCTCCTGTAGGCATTACAGAAAAAATTAAGTCCAGTAAAAAAATTCCCGGGCTTTTTACCATTTACCAGGATACTGCCACCGGTGCCACACAAGTGTACGTTCGTAAAGACCAGTTAGGCAAAGAGTTTATTTACCAGAGTTTTTCTATGGGCGGCCCTACATCGCTTGGGCTTAACCAAAGTATGCACCGGGCTAATTTTATTTTTAAAATGCAAAAAACATTTGATAAAATAGAGTTTGCCGCCGTCAACACCAATTTCTACTACGACCCCAATAATGCCGTTAGCAAATCTGCCAATGTGGATGTACCCGGCGCCATTTTTTACAGCGATAAATTTGCAGCCGAAGATTCTACCGGCTACCTGGTAGCAGGCGACGCCTTGTTTATCAGCGAAAAGCTGGATCCGGTAAAACCAAATTTTCCGCCCGGCACACCGCCAACGGCTTTTTTTAACCTTGGTGGTTTAAACCCATTAAAGTCTAAAATAGCACAGGTTCGCAGCTACCCCGGCAATACCGATGTAGTGGTAGACCTTGCCTACGAAAACCCCCTGCCATTTAACGGCGGCGGAAAAGACATAACCGATCCACGTTTTAACCGGGTAAAAATCCAGCATTCATTTATTGAAATGCCGAACAACGATTTCAGAGGCCGCCGTGATGATCCCAGAATTGGATATTTCGGTTCGGAAATAGACGACCTTACTTCCATTTCTCCAACTCCGTATAAGGATGTAATCAATCGCTGGAATATTAAAAAGAAAGACCCAGGTGCGCCGCTTAGCGAAGCTGTGGAACCAGTTGTGTATTGGATAGAGAATACTACGCCGGAACAATACCGCCAAACCATTAAAGAGGCTGGCGAAAAATGGAACGAGGCTTTTGAAAAAGCCGGTATTAAAAATGCCATCGTAATGAAAATAATGCCCGACACCGCTACCTGGGATGCCGGCGATATCAATTACAATGTTATCCGTTGGGTATCCTCTTCGCAGCCGCCGTATGGTGCCATTGGCCCAAGCTTTACCAACCCACGTACCGGCCAAATTTTAGGAACCGATATTACCGTAGAATGGAAAAGCGGGGCCGGAACCCCCATTTTTGATGACCTTTTTAATGGTGGCAATGCTGCTGTAAAAGCAGTACAACTTCCATGGCAAACAGCCGATGCTAAAGACGCAGCCGAAGCCATTCCGCATTTTGGTTTTAGCAAACAACATATGGCCACATGCACCATGGCCCACGAATTACAAGGCCAATACATTACAGGACTTACCACAGTTGAAGCTTTAGACGAGGATATGCCCGACGATAGTAAAATTGCCAGCATTTCAGAAATGCACAAGCAGTTTTTATATTACCTCATCATGCATGAAATGGGGCACACATTGGGCCTTAACCACAACATGAAAGCTTCGCAAATGCTTAGCCCTGCTCAGTTACACGATAAAACGTTGACCCGCAAAATTGGTTTGCAAGGTTCGGTAATGGACTACCCTGCTATTAATGTTAGCCTCGACAGGAGCAAACAAGGCGATTACTACACCACCAAAGCCGGTCCGTACGATTTATGGGCTATTGAATATGGCTACACGCCTTTTAATGAAAGCGAAGAAGAGGCTGGTCTTAATAAAATACTGGCCCGCAGCACCGATCCGCAATTGGTTTTTGGTAACGATGCCGATGATATGCGCAGCCCCGGCAGCGGTATAGACCCAAGGATAATGGTAAACGACCATAGCAACGATATGGTGGCTTATGCCGAAGAAAGGTTAAAGCTTGTGAACGCAATGATGCCAAAACTAAAAGCCCGTTTTAGCCGTGAGGGTAGAAGCTACCAGGAACTAAGAGGCCGCTATGGTGCATTAAACAGCCAGCGTAACCAAATGATTACAGCCGTAAGCCGCTATATTGGTGGTGTTTATGTAGATAGAAGTATGGTGGGCCAAAGCACAACCAACAAACCTTTTACACCGGTGCCGGTAGCCTACCAGAAAAAGGCTATGGAGTTACTTAGCAAATACGTGTACGCTCCAAATGCTTTTGATGCCGATGCACAATTGTTTCCGTATCTGCAATTGCAGCGCCGTGGCTTTGGCTTTTTTGGTAGTACAGAAGATATAAAACCACAAAACACGTATGTTGCTTTGCAGCAAAGCACGTTAGCCAGCATGCTAAACCCAACTACGCTTACACGTATTAGCAGCACAAGCCTGTATGGCAATACCTACAGCGTAGCCGATGTAATGGGTGATTTGGTAAAAGCCATTTTTAACGAAGACCTTAAAACCAATGTAAACCTGTACCGCCAAAATTTACAAACCGAGTTTGTAAAAGGTGCATCTGGTATAGCTTTAGCAACTGCGGCATACGATAATCCTTCAAAGGCTGCAGCATTGCTAACCTTGAAGAAAA
>JAYUTQ010000334.1:0-7822 GCA_043755055.1 Chitinophagaceae bacterium
ATCAGCATGGCTCTTTCAGCAAATTTATTCGGAGCCTTATCCGCTACAAATTGATACCGGACTATGGCGGTCTTCATATCTTTTTTCTCTTCTAAAATCTGTGCAGCATAAAACGATGCAGGCACTACATATTGCCCATCGGCATACTGGCTCAGGTATTTTGTAAATCCTTCCAAAGCCTTGTCTTTATTTCCATTGCTCCATTGCAGGTTGGCAGCCGTGTAAGTAAGCGAATCGGCTTCGCCATAGCTAACATTCTTACCGGTACTTTTTATAAACTTCAGGTATTCATCAGGCTTGCCCTGACCTACAAAAATGTTGCGGATGTTCTCAACTGCATCTTCTCCTTCGGCACTCTGCGGATATTTTTGGAGCAGTGTTTTAAAAGTGTTGAGTGCATCGTTATCCCTATCCAGATTTATTTGTGCGATACCTGTTTTTAAGTAAGCCTGAGGCTTTAAACTTTCTGTATTATTAGCCTTTATAATCTTGTCGAGAAACGGCAATGCATCTTTATAGTTTTCATCGGCCAGATAAGCATTTGCGGCTTCCATTTGTGCATCACCATAAAAGGTAGAAGATGGAAATGAAGTTTCGATAGATCGAAGCAAACTAACTTTTTCTGCATTCCGGTTTTGTGCTCCGGCTATCATGGCTTTTTGGTAAGTAGCATAATCGCTGCCACCGGTTTTGCGACTGATCACACTATTGTACAATTGGTTGGCCTGGCCAAAATCCTTGAGCATGTAATAGGCATCGCCCATGCGGTTTTGCACATCGATGTCCTGCTCTGCATTTACACTTTTTACTTTCTGAAAATACTGTAAAGCATCCCTGTAGTTTTCGTTCCGCATAGCGGTGTAACCCAATATGTAATTGGCATTAGAAGGATTGGCTTCTCCTTGCACCATCGCATTTTTTAGATAGCTATTTAGCTGCGTAGAAGCATCCGAAAGCCTGTCGCCACGGAAGGCAATTTCGCCACGCCAAAAATTAATGAGCGGTAAAATACTGCTATTGTATTCACTTTTTTCTGCCTTTTCCAGCAGTTTATCGGCTTCTATTATTTTGCCATCATTGGTTAATTCCTGTGCACGGTTATAAAGGATTCTTGGATATACCCGTTTGTTATTTTCGCTTTTATTGGGCAGGGTTTCATAGAGCGTCAAGGCATCACGGTAGTTGTTGGTATTGGCCAAAACATTTACCAAAAGTTCCCGGCATTCTTCGGCAAATTCTCCTTTAAAATATGCATCATTGTATTTTTTCAGGGCTATTAATGCATCGTTATCGTAGCCTAGTTCGTAACTCAATTTACCTAATAAAAAAGTAGAAATCTCTTTTTGTTTTTGATTGCTGCTATTGGTGCTGCAAAAGAGAAATGCGTTCCTTGCTTCCTTTTTTTGACCGGTTTTTAAATAGGCATCACCCAATAAGTACATAGCATTTTGGCTCAATGTATCCTGTCCGCTGCTCAGTTGTTTAAAGCCTTCGATAGCTTTCTTTAATTGGTTAGCCTGGTAATAGCAAAAAGACAATTCGTACAAATCTTCCTTCCGTACTTTGGTGCTGTTGGTTACATATTTTTCAAGTAATGGCAGGGCTTTACTGTATTCTTGTTTTTCAAAATAAGCATGGCCCAAAAGCTGGCTCAGTTCCAAGTCGTAATATTGTCCGCCGGTTTGTAATGCCTTTTCAGCTTCGGCTATTGCCTTATCTTTTTGCCCCTGAAAATAATAGATTTGTGTAATGTAAAATGGAACCAGATTTAGAAACTTTCCTTTGCTCTGTACAAGTTTAAAACTCTCTAATGCATCCCTGTAATTTTTATCGCTGAAAGCGATGAAGCCATAATAATAATTGGCATCTACATAATTTTTATCAGTAGGTATTTGCCTTACAGAATTCAATAATGGCTTGGCTCTTTCAAATTGCTTTTGGGTAAACCAGGCGTAACCTTCTTCAAAATTCTTTTGGGCTATCTGGTCGTTGGTGAGGTTGGCATTACTCGATTGGTTAAATGCATTTGCAGCACTGGTAAAATTACTTTTGGAAAAATAGTAGCTGCCGAGGTAATAATTAAGCTGTGGCTCCAACACCGAATTGTTGGTTTCTACCATGAAATTTTTGGCTCTTAAATCGGCGCCTTCTTCACGAAGCATTAATGCAGAAGCTATATTGAAAAAATCCAACTCCTGACTTTGCAAATAATTATTTGCGTGGCTTGAGGCGGTTTGATCTTTTTTTATTTTCTGGAAAACGGGATAGGCAAGGCCATAACGCTGTGCATAAAAATCAGTTCGGGCTTGTAAAAAAGCCTGATCGGGGTCGGTAACTATTTTGGTTTGCTGGGCAAATGATAAAATAGTATTGGCAACAAGCAGGGCTGATAAAAACGTTCCTTTCATAATGGGATGGTACAGTGTTGGCATTGTAACGCAAACTACGTTCCAAAGATTACACAACAGCAAGCCGTTTACGCACAAATTAACATTGTGTTGTTGTTTCTTTTATTGGGAAGATTTAGCCGAAGACCAAGGTTAAGAGGCAACATACTACCGAATTCATTTTCTTTTGGTGTGAAACAATTTTCCTTAAAAAAATTGAGTCATCCTACAATACTTTGAGCTGCTTACATTTGCTTATTAAATAGTACAAAATTAATACGGAATGCCGGTTATTAAACCAATGATAAGCCCCGATAAGCAGGATGACACAGACCTGCTGGATGAAACCGACAAAGGCTGCCGCATTATCGTTTGGAACGATGATGTGAACAGTTTTGATTGGGTAATAGAAACGCTGATGGCCATCTGCGGCCATGGCCGGGAACAAGCGGAACAGTGTGCATTAATTATTCATCACAATGGTAAATATGCAGTTAAAGAAGGTGATTTTGAAACCCTACGCCCCATGTGCGAAGGATTAATAGACCGTGGTTTGAATGCTACGATTGAAGATGCAGATTGATTTTTGATTTAGGATGTGTGATTTTGGATTTGTAGAGACGCCATGTTGGCGTCTGACTCTAACCGATAAAAAATCCTTAGTAATAAATCTGTTTGAGAAAACACCATAATTTCCCATGGTTTAATAGTAGCATTTCAGATGAATGGAGTCCCGAAATAATCGGGATTATAACGTTCGCCAATGTCGCATCATCATGGTTCAAATGCCAGGCTACAAAAATATTTTTTACTTCCCAACTTACCAATGCCATTACAACAAAACGTTTCCCTGCAGCCTTACAACACTTTTGGCATTGCGGCCACTGCAAAATGGTTTGGCAGTTTTGGCACTTTGGATGCACTGCAGGAAGCACTTTACAGCCGCCAACTGCCAATTGAAAACTGCCAACTGATACTCGGTGGCGGCAGTAATATTTTATTGACAAAAGATATTGACGGGCTGGTGCTAAAAAATGAAATCGGGGGTATTGAAAAAATGTACGAAACCGATAAGCACATTTTTATTAAAGCGGGGGCGGGTGTAAACTGGCATCAATTTGTGCTGCATTGCATCAAAAATAATTGGGCAGGTGTAGAAAACCTGAGCCTGATACCCGGCTGTGTAGGTGCAAGCCCCATGCAAAATATTGGGGCTTATGGCGTGGAAATAAAAGAGGTTTTTCACGAATTGCAGGCCTGGCATTTGCAGGATAAAACCGTAATTAATTTTGGGCTGGAAGATTGTGCCTTTGGCTACCGGGAATCGGTTTTTAAACGAAAATACAAAGGGCAGTTTGTAATACTAAACGTAACCTACAAACTAAGCAAAACACCCAAATTTAATACAAGCTACGGAGCCATTAATCAGGAACTGGAAAGTATGGGTGTGCAGCAGCTCACCATTAAAAATATAAGCGATGCTGTGATACATATCCGCAGCAGCAAACTGCCCGACCCCAGGGTGATTGGTAATGCCGGCAGCTTTTTTAAAAACCCAGAAATACCACTGGAACAATTTGAAAAACTGAAAGCTGTTTTTGATGGCATTGTTGGCTATCATTTACCAAATGGCCAAGTAAAACTGGCTGCCGGGTGGCTAATTGAGCAAAGTAACCCCGAAATGATCGGGGCAAGTTGGAAGGGTTACCGGCTTGGTGATGCAGGCGTACATGCAAAGCAGGCCTTGGTTTTGGTGAACTATGGCAAAGCTTCGGGTTCTGAAATATTTCAGTTGTCAAGTGAAATTATGGCTTCGGTAAAAGAGCAGTTTGGGGTGGAACTGGAAAGGGAAGTGAATATAATTTAGCATTATATAGATGCAGCAAATTAAAATAAGTGATACTCTTGTTGTAAATTATTCACCACAAAAACAAAAACATGAAAAAAATCTTACTGGCATTTACATTTCTATGTATGATGGTAGCCGCAAGCAATGCTCAAACAGCTGCAAAATCGGTTTATTTTGAATTAGGCGGCCCCGGCTTGGCCTCACTAAATTTTGATACCCGATTTACAAAAAAGGAGGACGGTATTGGTGGCAAAATTGGTATTGGTGGATTTAGTATTGAAGGGGCAAGTATCATTTTTGTCCCAGTCGGTATAAATTATCTTTTTGGAAAAGATCAAAAAAATTATTTTGAAGTGGGAGGAGGCATAACACCCATATTTGGTAATGATGGCAGTACATTAGATGGAAACTTTTCAACCACATTCGGGCATCTTAATTTTGGTTATCGTCTACAACCTCTAAATGGCGGCTTCACTTTTAGGGCATTTATTACTCCAGTTTTTGCTAAAGGATTTTTTCTTCCCTATTATGGAGGCGTTTCATTTGGGTATAAATTTTAAAAATACATCTATGTAAAAAGCCAATCTTGTAGGATTGGCTTTTTACATTCTTACTTGTAATCTTCTTCGTCAAAATCTTCATCGGTTAAGCTGCCGGTGCCAAGGTTTAGCATAGAGCCCATCAGGTCTTTAAACTCAATATGGCCTTCTATAGTTTTTTTGCTGATGAGTGAATAAGACGATAAACCGTGCAGCACAAACTCCATCAATAAAGCTGTTTCCTTCTCATTTGCCCGGTGGAAAAACTTGTTGACCAAAGCATGCAGGCCGCTTACTTTGTACAGCGACTGCACCTTCATATCGTCCGTTGCATCCAGCAGCATATCCAGCTTGTTACCGCTGTCGAACCAGGCTACTACTGCCTTGTAGGGATTTTCTTCTTCTTTTATTTGCTGGCCCTTACCGGTGCTACGGCGTTTTTTTAGCAGTTCGGGGTTTGGGAAATATTGTATAAAAACACTACGGATGGATTTCTCCAAAAGGTTTACCGCCACCTGATACGGCCCTTCCTGTTCGCCTTCGTACACAAGTTCTATTTTACCGGTAATGGAAGGAATGATGCCCACTAAATCGCTGATCCAAACAATAGTATTTTTTTCGTTGTGAATAATGGCCCGGCGCTCCGCACTGCTCACAGCATTTTCGTAAGCAGCAATGGTAAGCCTTGCACTTACACCGCTCTTTTTATCTACATATTCGTTGGTACGGGCTTCAAAAGAAAGTTGCTCAATAAGGCGTTTTACCAAATCGCTTACACCGATTCTTTCGGCCTGATCTATATGCACATTGGCTTCCTGTTCGGTAATGGCCAATGAGGTTTCGATGGTCTTAGGATAGTGCGTTAAAATCTGGCTTTCGATCCTGTCTTTTAGCGGCGTTACAATGCTGCCACGGTTCGTGTAATCCTCGGGGTTGGCAGTAAAAACAAACAAAATATCAAGTGGCATCCGCAGTTTAAACCCACGGATCTGTATGTCGCCTTCCTGCAAAATATTAAACAGTGCTACCTGAATACGGGCCTGCAAATCGGGTAATTCATTGATAACAAAAATGCCACGGTTACTGCGGGGGATAATGCCGTAATGTAAAACTCTTTCATCTGCAAAACTGAGTTTTAGATTGGCGGCTTTTATTGGATCGATGTCGCCAATTAAATCAGCGACGCTTACATCTGGCGTGGCAAGTTTTTCACCATAACGTTGGCTGCTATGCAGCCATGCTATTGGCGTATCATCGCCTTTTTCTGCTATTAAATCCACAGCATATTTGCTAATCGGTTTCAGCGGATCGTCGCTTATTTCACTTCCAGCTACGTATGGAATATATTCATCCAGCAGTTCGGTCATTTGCCTGGCCATACGTGTTTTGGCCTGGCCCCGCAGGCCAAGGAACAAAATATTATGACGGCTTAGTAATGCCCTTTCTGTATCTGGAATTACCGAATCTTCGTAACCCAAAATACCGGGGAAAGTTTCTTCTTTTCTTTGTAAACGAAGTATCAGATTTTGCCGGATTTCTTCCTTTACCGACTTTGTTTTGTAACCGCTTTTCTTAAGCTGGCCAAGGGTTTTAATTGTGCTATGGTTCATTTATTAGGTTTAATTCTTACTATTATTTCTATTTGTTTAATACACCGTCTTCCGCTTCCCGTTCTCAAAATCTTTAAATATAAAAGCCCCCAGTTTATCAAGGCTGGCGAAGAACGCTTTACCATTATTTGTCTCTGTAAATTCGGTTACAAACTTTTGCAGGTAAGGGTCGCTGGCAATCATAAAAGTGGTAATGGGTATTTTAACCTTCTTGCATTGGGCAGCCAGGTTCAGACAGCGATTGAATATTTTCCGGTCTATACCAAAACTGTTTTTATAGTAGCGGCCATTTACTTTCAGGCAGGTTGGTTTGCCGTCGGTAATCATAAATATCTGTTTGTTCGGGTTTTTGCGACGGCGGAGTAAATCCATGGCTAGCTCTAAACCGGCAACGGTATTGGTATGGTAAGGCCCCACTTGCATATAAGGCAGGTCTTTTATTTCTACGGTCCAGGCATCATTGCCAAACACCACAATATCCAACGTGTCTTTAGGGTATTTGGTGGTGATGAGTTCGCTTAATGCCATCGCCACTTTTTTGGCAGGCGTTATCCGGTCTTCACCGTATAAAATCATGCTGTGGCTAATGTCTATCATCAGCACCGTACTGGTTTGGGTTTTAAAATCGGTTTCCCTTATTTGCAGGTCATCTTCCTGCATCCTGAAGCTTTCTATGCCGTGGTTTATCTGTGCGTTGCGGATGCTTTCGGTAAAATCAATTTGCTCTAAAGTGTCGCCGAATTGGAAAGGCTTTGTCTCAGGGTTAATTTCATCGCCGGCACCGGGTTTAAAGGTTTGGTGGTTACCGCTTTTGGTTTTCTTTAGCTTGCCAAAAATATCTTCCAGACTTTTTTTGCGAATGCCCTGCTCGGTTTTTGGCGTAATTTTTATTTCGCCCAGGCCGTTGTTATCGTCTATATAGCCTTTCTCTTTTAATTCTTCCAAAAAGTCGCCCATACCATAATCGTCGTTGGTAAGCTGGTATTGTTTATCCAGTTCATTCATCCAGTTCATGGCTTCGCCCATGTCGCCATTGGTATAGGTAAGAAGTTCCAAAAGCAGGTCCAGCAGTTGCTGAAACTTACTTTTTTCGTTGTCGTTGGGGTCAAAATTTGTAAAACGGTGTCCTAACATGTTTCCGGAATATTTGCAGTTATGATAACAAGGATACTGCCAGAAAGTTGCCGGTGCGGTATTGGCAGGAAGCATAACAATACTGATAATTTTAAATATGGCGGTTCAAAACTGATTTTCTTTTATGCAAAACAAATCAGCCTGTACTCAGTACAATGGACATTGGTACTAATTTGGAAATGTTAGGATGGAATAAAACCCACGACTACTTTATGAACGAGAAAATTATTTAGACGTTGTTATAACTTAGAGACCTGCTATTTTTTTCTTTATCTCCGAAATTCTCGACGGAGTTATATTGTC
>JAYUTQ010000335.1:0-3421 GCA_043755055.1 Chitinophagaceae bacterium
GATTTAGCGAACCCGTTTTAACCACGGGTTTTATGGAACATCCCGGTTATTCGGGACCCGTGGCTATTATTATTGAACCACTTCGTGGTTTGGACTAAACTGTAAATACAATTGGTATTATTACCTAAAAGTTTTATCCACCAAATGCTTTGCCCTACAGGTAAGTCTTACATTTGCCGCTTAAATTTTTGTATGAAGAAATTGTATTTAGTGTCTGCCGCACTAATTGTTGCGGTTGTGCAGGTGTTCTCCCAAAACATTAGTATAACGAATCTTTCAAGTCCATACTTGCAGGATTTTAACACAATGGCCAGTAGTGGAACAAATGCCAATACCACCTTACCTGCTGGCTGGCTAATGAGCGAAAGTGGTACCGGAGCCAACACAACTTATATTGCTGATAATGGTGGACTTAACACCGGTAATACCTATAGTTACGGCACAACCGGCACCACTGAAAGGGCTTTTGGTTGTTTACAATCAGGAAGTTTAATTCCATCAATTGGTGCAGGGTTTGCCAATAACAGTGGAGTAACCATAACTTCTATTTCAATTACCTACACAGGAGAACAATGGAGACTTGGAGGAATAAGCCGATTAGATCGTTTAGATTTTCAATATAGTCTTGATGCAACAAGTCTTACTTCCGGCACCTATACCGATGTAGATGCTCTGGATTTTACAGCACCAGTTACTACAGGAACCACCGGCTCTCTTGATGGAAATGGTGCCACTAACAAATCACCCATTTCGTTTAATATTACGGGTTTAAACATCCCTGCTGGCAGTACTTTTTATATTCGCTGGAACGACCTGAATGCAACTAGCTCCGATGACGGGCTGGCAGTTGACGACTTCAATATGTACTTCAACGGTGCTGTATTGGCAACCTGTGTGGTTCCATCTGCCCAGCCGGGAGCGGTAAGTTTTAACAGCATTACTACCACTTCTATGAATGTAAGTTTTGCGGCAGCAGCGCCTGCACCCGACCAATACCTGGCAGTTATTAGCACAAGCTCAACGCTAAGTAATAATCCTATGGATGGAACAGTTTATAATGTAGATGATCCACTAGGTAATGGCACTGTGGCGTACATTGGCAATGGCACCTCATTCAGCAGTAGCGGATTATTGCCAGGCACCACTTATTATTTCTACATTTTTTCTTTTAACAGCAATTGCACAGGAGGCCCTGTTTACAAAACAGACGTGTTTGCAACCGGAAACCAGGCTACTGTAACACCACCGGTTTGTGTTACACCATTATCACAGGTAAGTAATGTACAGTTCTCATCTGTATCCAATAATTCGTTAAGCGGTTCATTTGCCGCCGCTAACGATGCAGATAGCTATTTAATTTGCTTTAGTACCAATAGTACCCTTGGTTTTGTACCTGTAAACGGAACGACATACACCGCCGGACAAACCGTAGGAAACGGAAAGGTTACCAAAGCAGGTACCGGCACTACTTTTTCGCAGAACGGATTGGCAGCCAATACAACCTATTATTTCACTTTCTTTTCTTACAGCAATGCTGGTTGCACAGGCGGGCCATTGTATAATACTGCTCCTTTTACCGCTACACAGGCAACAAATAACAGCAGCACAGGTATACCCCCGGGTTACTACAATGCTATACTTAGCACAGATACCTGCCGGCTAATAAAAACAAAACTGAAAACAAGAACTATAACCGGTATGACCCCAAGAAGTTACGGCGATTTGCTGGCACAGTATTATGTAAGTGATAAAAAAATAAGCGAATTACGGCCCGGTGCAATTGAAGTGCTTTGGGATATATACAGCGATAAGCCAGGAGCGCCAGACCCTTACGACTATTTGCTACAACCCGATGATTGTACCGGCAGTAGCGAAGGTGGCGGCTGGAACCGTGAGCATAGTGTACCGCAAAGCTGGTTTACCGGTGGTACCGGCACAGGACCGGGTACCGATTATTTTCATATTTACCCAACCGATTGCGTTGTAAATAATTTGAGGGGTAGTTTTATTTACAGCGAGGTTTCTTCGCCTACCACTACTACTTTGAATGGTAGCAAATTTGGCCCAAGTGCTTATGCAGGTTTATCCGGTACTTCTTTTGAACCTATAAACGAATACAAAGGCGACCTGGCCCGGGCCTTTCTTTATTTTGTTACCCGCTACGAAGACAATATGCCAAACTGGGCTGGCGGTACCAATGGTACACAAGCCATGGACCCAACCACTTTTCCAAGTGTGGACTTACCCTATTTAAGACTGATGCTGAAATGGCACAACCAGGATCCTGTAAGTCAAAAAGAAATAGACCGTAACAATGCAGGTTATACTTATCAGGGTAACAGGAATCCTTATGTAGACCATCCGGAGTATGTAGATATGGTTTGGAATCCTTCATTTTGCTACCAGCTTACTGCATTGCCGGTAGATATTATTTCTTTTAAAGGCTATTTAAGAGGCGATAAAGTACAGTTGGAATGGGATGTGAAAAACGAACAGAACCTGCTGGCTTACGAAGTGGAACGCAGCACCAATGGAAAGGATTTTACAAAGATTGGCACCGTAAATGCTACCAATGCCAGCACTTATAATTACACAGATGATATAAACCAACTGAGTGGCCGCCGCCTGTATTACAGACTAAAGAAAACCGATAAAGACGGCAGGGAAAAATATACAGCCATTGTAACAGTTCATGTACCGCTGAATTTACAGTTTACTGTGTATCCCAACCCGGTAGTGGATCAATATGCAAGGGTACAGTTTACCAAACCCACTGTGCGTAATGCAAGTGTACAGGTAACCGATATTGCTGGCCGCATTTATGTACAGTTACCCGTGGCCACTGGTAGTACCAACATCATCATTAACTTGAAACAGGCACCTGCCGGTATGTACCTTATTAAATTGGTACAGGATGGTAATACAGTTGTTCAAAAAATACAGGTGCTGTAGTATGGGTACAGCTGATTAGATGAGGGTTTTTGAAACTGATTGCCGATTCCATGTTAAATAAAGCCATTGTAGGAACTACATGCTAATGTGTCCTCAGCTGGCGGAGGTGGTCGGTTCTTGCCGACCGGAGATGGATTATACAACGCAGAATAAAAAATAAACAGCAATAAAAATAAAGCGGTGCTCTTTGTGAAGCACCGCTTTATTTTTACACCCATTTTAAAAAGCATCAACAGTATAAAAGAAGCATGAGCCGCATCAAAAAGTTATTTGCCCAAAAGAATAAGAATGTATTAAACGTGTATTGTACAGCCGGTTACCCCATGCTCAATAGTACTATTAGTGTGATGCAAAGCCTTCAAAGGCACGGTGCCGATTTAATAGAATTGGGCATGCCATACAGTGATCCATTAGCCGATGGCCCGGTGATACAAGCTAGTGGCAGCAAGGCTATTGAAAACGGAATGGG
>JAYUTQ010000336.1:0-7800 GCA_043755055.1 Chitinophagaceae bacterium
TTTTTTAAAAAAATGGCGTTTCTAAGTGACCATTTTTCTTACAATTCTATAACCCCAAACTCCTCTTCCAAACCCAACGAATGTTGGTACAAAACATCCAATAATTCAGGGCCGTATTTTGCAAACAAGGGCATAAAATTATCAACTCTTTCCTGTAAAGAATTATTGGGATTGATGGCAGAACGCAAGGTAGCAAGCTGCCGGTGCTGATCGGTATTTTTACGCTTTTCGGCACGAAGCATTTTCTTTTCGAGGCCTGTAATATCCTGCAGACTGCGGGTGTGCAATGCGGCTACATGTGGCTGTAGCGTTGGGTCTACTGCAGCGGCAAGCCATTGCATTTGTGCGTAGAGCTGGTTTACCTGTTGTTGTTCGTCGGTTAGTTGCAGGCGGTTTTGGGTGCTGCGTTTGGTAAGCAGGTTTTGCTGCTCCATTTCACTAATGAAAAGTTGTTCCGTGGTTAACTGTAAAGTATCTATCAGCCTTTTGGCCTTAGCTTCTACCAATAAAAAAGAGTTGCGTAAAATAAGCATGGGATACGGCACTTGCACCGCTTCAAAAACGGACTTCAGTTCCAGCCAGTAGGCCAGTTCTCCCCCACCGCCAATAAAGGCGATATTGGGTAAAATCATTTCCTGAAAAACACCCCGAAGAATTACATTGGCACTAAACCTTTCAGGATGGGCATCCAGTTCTTCCAATATTTCATCCTGAGAATATGCTAATCCCAGATTTTGAATTTTGAATGTTGAGTTTTGAATTTCAATACGTTCCCGTTGGCCATCGTCGTTAAGGTAAAACAAATTGATATCTCTTCCTCCTGCCTGTACCTTATAATGTTCGCCCATTTTAGCAATGGTATCGGCTACCAGTTTATGGCTGAACTGTTCTGTGATTTCTTTTTTTACTGCGCCATTAAACAGCCGTTTCAGATTGGCGTTGTCGGGTATCAGCACCAGTAAACCGTAGGTTTTAAACAACTCATTTACGAGGTATAAAGTGGCTGTTTGTATGTTGCTGTGTTTGTTGTAAGCCTCCGTACAAATTCTTATCATTTCGTCACCAAAAGGCAATTGACCAAACTCACCTTTTAGCCGGGTTATTATTTTTTCAAGACCTATTGTGTTCATCCGGCCAACGGCACCGGTTTGGTTGGTTTCCCATTGCAGCTTTTCGCCGCTAACGTTTATGTGGCCTAATTCATCAAGGTCGGCATCTTCGCTGCCCATATAAAACACAGGCACGTAGTTGTTTTGGGGCAATTGCTCTTTTAATTGTACACACAGTTTTATAGTGTGTAAAATCTTATAAATAAAATACAAATGCCCGGTAAAAATATTGGGCTGATGTGCCGTTACAACTGTAAAAGTATTATCGTTCAGCAGCGAAGAAAGATTGGTTTGTTGCTTTGCTGTAAGTTGGTAACCGGCGTATTGTGCCGTTAACTCATCTACCAAAACCTTGCGGTTGGTAGCAAAGTTTTTTCTGGCAGCTATGGATGCTTTAATGCCTTCCACCGATACCGGATGCTGGAAAAATGGTTGTAGTTTTTCATCGGCATTCAGGTAATCCAACACAAGTTTGGAAAAGGAATGGGTTTGACTATAAGGAAGGTAGGTACAAGTGGATTGCATAAAATAAAGACTAGTAATGTAGTACAAAGGAGTTGTCTTTTCCATTATAAAACAGAGAACCTTGAGATAAAATATCCCTCCCTAATAATACATGAAATGGTTGACCTGTTAAATCTGCACAAGGTGCCTGAACTCCTAAAATATTCGGTTGGCTAATTGGCAAGCCTACCCCTATGTCATACAATAGTTGTTCTGATAAACCGCCAGCAGTATGGACTTCTTGGGTATCAAAGGAAATCAAACCGAGATGATCTACGATTTCTTTTGAAATACATGTTGAAGATGCTCCGGTGTCAATTAAGGCAGTCGCTTTAAAGGCAGGGACTTGTTTACCCTGACTTTTTAAAAGTTGAGATAAAGAATGCAGCGGACAAATCAAAACTTCAATTGTAGGACCAAGCTGAATAAGAGCACTGTTACTAATTGTAAGAAACGGCATTGACAAATTTTATATGACGACTTAAATTTATTAAGCGGTTCGGATTATCCAAAATATCTTTTACCAGAAAAGGAATAATACCATACGCAGCCAATCCTTCTTTAATACCATCCTCCCTACTTGACCAAACGCCTAATAGTTTATCTTCTTTTATTACAGCAAACCCACCGTTTGGATATTCGCTTTTAAGTTGCCCTTGTATGATTGTGAAAAAAGCCAACTCCTTGTTTAAATAATTGTCCATTTTAAGTATTTGATGCAAGTTATAAAAAACGGATGGCAAATTAATTTACACAACCTCTCCTTCCAGATCGTAATCGTAGGCCTTGGTAATTTTTACGTTTACAAAATCGCCTATGGGCAATTTTTTGTTGCTGTTAATTACCACTTCATTGTCCACTTCTACACTGTCAAATTCGGTTCGGCCAAGGTAGCGGCCGGCTTCTTTTTTATCTATCAGCACTTTAAAGGTTTTGCCAACTTTTTCTTCATTTTTTTCAAGGCTTATTTCCTGCTGCACTTCCATTATTTCCTGTGCTCTTTGTTCTTTTACTTCGGTTGGTATATCGTCTATAAGCTCGTAGGCACTTGTATTTTCTTCGTGGCTGTAACTAAAAATACCCACCCTGTCGAACCGCATTTTTTGCAAAAAGGTTTTAAGTTCTTCCACATCATTTTCGGTTTCGCCGGGGTAGCCTGCTATTAGCGTTGTTCGCAGGCAAATTTCGGGTAAGCGGTTTCTAATTTCCCCAATCAAATCCTCCATTTCTTCACGGGTAATCTGCCGCTTCATGCTTTTTAGCATGTTATTGGCGGCATGTTGCAGCGGCATATCCAGGTAGTTGCAAATATTATCATGGGCCTTCATGGCATCTATAATTTCCAACGGAAATTTAGACGGGTAGGCATAATGCAGCCGAATCCACTCAAGGCCCGGCACATCGGCAAGCTTGTGCATTAGTTCGGGCAGGGTGCGTTCTTTGTAAATATCGAGGCCATAGTAGGTAAGTTCCTGGGCTATCAGCATTACTTCTTTTACGCCGCCCTGCACCAGTCGTTTGGCCTCGTCTATTAGGCTATCCATAGGGCGGCTTACGTGCTTGCCCCGCATTAATGGTATGGCACAAAAAGAGCAGGTGCGGTTACAGCCTTCGCTTATTTTCATGTAGGCGTAATGCTTTGGTGTGCTTAGCATCCTTTCGCCTATCAGTTCATTTTTGTAATCGGCATTAAATTGTTTTAGCATTTGTGGCAGTTCCAAAGTACCAAACCATGCATCTACTTCGGGAATTTCCCGCATCAGGTTTTCACGGTAACGCTCACTTAGGCAGCCGGTTACGTATACTTTGTCCAGTTTGCCACGGCGCTTTAGTTCCACCTGATCTAGTATGGTGTTTACGCTTTCTTCTTTTGCCTTGTCTATAAATCCGCAGGTATTTACTACAACTATATTATGATCCCGTTTGCTGTTTTCGTGTACCACATCTATCTCATTGGCCTTTAATTGGCCGCTCAGCACTTCGCTATCTACCAGGTTTTTACTACAGCCAAGGGTTATAATGTTTACTTTATCTTTTCGTAAAGTTTTTGTCTTCATGGTGTTATTAATTGCGGCAAATGTAGGTTTTAGTTGATTGGTGGATTAGCTGATTGGTTTGTTAGTATTGGGTTTAATAAATGATTTAAAACAATATCGTTCGTTATGCTACTAAAAACTGGCCTATGTGCCAAAGAACCTATCAACTAATCAACCAATAAGCTAAGTTTGCAATCATTTTCTAAAATCCCTTTAAAATATCCGGATGAAAAAAATCACTTTCATAAGTTTTTGTTTGCTTACAGCACTAATTTCTACAGCACAAAAAAATGATGGCACATACAACTGGGCTGTGGGGTTAAAGTACACGCCGACAGCTATTTCTGTAAAACATTACACTTACAGAGGCGATGCTATTGAGTTCCTTTTGTCGAAGTATGACAAGGGCACCCGTTTAACCACTTTACTAGAAATGTGCCCGAAGTTTAATAAATCAGGCTCTTTACGTGGCGTATTTGGAGCCGGTGCCCATATTGGTATTTGGGATAAGGACGTAAAAAAGAACAGCTATATCAAAAACCCGATTATTGGTTTTGATGCTGTTTTTGGTATGGAATACAAAATGCCGAAAGCGCCAATAGCCTTTCAATTAGATTATCAGCCGGGTATAGATGTAGTGGGCAATAGTGATACCCACAGAAACTGGGGTGGATTAACCATTAAGTTTTGCTGGTAAAAGATTTATTGATTATTAGGTCAATGGGTCATTTTTGTATCCGGTTCGACATTGTCAATACCGATTGACTTAATGACCAATGACTAGCGTAGAGGATCGATCAGCAACCATTTCCAACCTTTTATATCTATAAATTTGATACAGTACTTCCGCAATATAGATAACCACACTGTGGAGGTATTGAAACCCGAAAATGGGGCATGGGTAAATGTGTTGCCGCCTTTAAAACAGGAAGAATTTTCAGAATTGTCTGAAGCACTCGAAATTCCACTCGACTTTTTAACAGACTCATTGGATATAGACGAACGGAGTAGGTTTGAGACTGAAGACAATGTGAAACTTATTGTTATTAAAACGCCTACCGAAAACAATTCTTTTAATGAAAGCGATGCTTTTTACATTACCATTCCCATCTGTATTATACTTACCCACCAACAGATTGTAACCGTTAATTCGTTCGAAAATGCGGCTATAAAAAAGTTCCTCAATACCTTTCAGAACCGGCAGCCGGATAACCGGAAAATGATGGTGCTGAAGATTTTTGAAAAGATTGTGGCCAACTTTCTGGAATACCTGAAAGAAATTAACCAACGCCGCAACCTGCTGGAACAAAAGCTGTATGCCAGTAACCGTAACGAAGAACTGCTGGAGCTGGTTCGCATACAAAAAAGCCTGGTGTACTTTGTTACCACCCTTCGCAGTAACGAAATACTAATGATGAAGATGGAACGCACCAACATGCTGGCACTAAACGAAGACGAACGTGAATTTCTGAACGACCTGATTGTAGATAATAGCCAGGCCCTGGAAATGGCTAATATTTATACCAATATCCTCAGCAGTACACTCGATGCCTTTGCCAGTATTATCAGTAACAACCTCAACAATGTTATGAAACGGCTTACCATTGTAACCATTGTATTAACCGTACCCGTACTCATTTCCAGCGTTTTCGGAATGAACATTCCCAACCCTTTTCAAAATGATGCGTACTCGTTTTACTACGTGGTAATCATCTCCATTTTACTCTCCGTTTTTCTAAGCTACTATTTTGTAAAAAAGAAAATATTTTAGCAACACTTGCCTTGGCAGGTCATTTAGAAAGTGCATTTTTATTCAAACAGTATTGCCTGTATTATCTTTTTGTGTTTGCTTACTATAAAGCAATGCTAAAAAATACCCGAAAAGGTAAATTTTGGCATTAGCTGACAAAAACTGAAGTATTTTTAAACCCTTATTTAAAAGTTTATGTTTCAAACATAAGAAAGTGTTGTTGTTGAAATTCATCGTTTTCATAACAACGCTCACTCAACAGTATAAAAGAAGAAATTGAACAAATTGTAAGAGTATGAAGAAATTATTTCTGTTGTTATTGCTACCCGCTCTCCAAATTTCAGCACAGGACCTTACCGGTGTGTGGCGTGGTACTTTTTACAGCACCAAATTAGAAAGTCTTTTTGGCAGCGACAATAAATACGAGGTACAAATAGACAATGCCGGCCGTGCTTGTAAAGGCGTTACGTATTCTTATCAAAACACCACATTTTACGGCAAAGCCTCGTTGGTAGGCATGTGGCAACCCAGCACCAAAAACCTCATTTTTCAGGAAGATAAGTTACTGGATTATAAAATGCAGGGTAATGATGACGGCGTGTACATGTTTACCTGTTATTTGGAATACCATAAAGAAGGTAAAAAAGAAATACTGGAAGGCGATTATAGCAGCGTACACCATAAAACCGGAAAAGATGGCGGCAGTGGAAAAATTTATTTGGAAAGAGTGGTAAATTCTGATTTTAAGAAAGAAGATTTTATCATAAAAAAAGAAAAAGAGAAGGTTAAAGAACTGGAAAAAGAGGAAATAAAAAAGCCGGCGCCCATCATCACAAAGCCAGACAGTGCTAAAAAATCAAATACCAATACACCACAAAAGCCTAAGCAGGTAATAGCAAAAGCACCTGCACCTAAACTCAAGGCTCCGGTTGTGGTTGCGCCTAAAAAAATATTGGTACCGCCAGCAGTAAAAGAAGAACCTGCTAAAGACATCGTAAAAAGTGAGCCGATTAAAAAACCCGAAACAGTAAAACCTGCAGATTTACCACGGGTTTTGAAAGAAAGGAAGAACGAACTGGTACAAACCATTTTAACCCCCGGCCCGGATATCACCATAGAATTATACGATAACGGAGAGATCGATGGTGATACCATCAGTGTGTTTCAGAACGGGAAATTAATTACTTCAAGACATGGATTATCTACCAACCCGATTTCGCTTAAATTGAGAATAGACGAGGACAATCCTGAACAGGAAATAGCCATGGTAGCAGAAAATTTAGGTACTATACCACCAAATACTGCACTGATGATTATTAAAACCGGCGGTAACCGTTACGACTTACGAATTTCTTCTTCTGAACAAAAAAATTCGGTGGTGAAGTTTAAATTTCAAAAAGAGTAAAAAAAATAAAGTTTCTCAATAGAAAGCCTCTGTACGAATTGTATGTTCATGCAGAGGCTTTTGCTTTTAAGAGATTTTCCTTTTTGTGTCTTTCTTTTCTCCACATAAAAAAACCTGTTTCATAACACGAAACAGGTTTCAAAATAGTGCGGAGAGTTAGGGATTCGAACCCCAGGACCTGTTACAGTCAACAGTTTTCAAGACTGCCGCAATCGACCGCTCTGCCAACTCTCCGTGGCAAATGTAAGGGCAGCATTTATTTAACCAAAAAAATTATCGAAACCATTAGGGCTATTTATACCAAAGTCTTTACAGGTAAGCATTACAGCTAAAAAATTTATTAGCGAAGCAATGTAAAGGAAGGATTGAGGCAATAAAAAGCCTTATAAAAAAGGTAATGCATAACTAGTACCACGGGTCTTTTGTGTACTTCTTCCCCATTGAAAGAAAACATAATGAATTATTTACGATGCCTTGTGCGAAACATTAATTTATGACTTCGGACATTCATCAGGACGGCGACACGTAATAAAGTTATAATACGCTTAAATTATCTTTTGCCCAAACGGCTTCGTACTATATAAACAAGTCTTCCAAAATAAATAACAACCCAAATACAATATGCCTTTAAGCTGAAAGCCTAAAAAGTCCAAATTAAAAATAAAATAAGCTGGCAAAACCTTGCTAAAACAGTCATAAAGGCCATCCTCGGCAATTACTGCAGGTGTAAAAAAAATGGGAAATCAGGACATTAAAGCCTGCAGTTTGATTCATTTATTATTTTCCGGATAATAAAATTCATGATAATGAAGAGACTTGTCCGTACCTGCAAAATGGACATAAAATCTGAATTTAGTAGAACAGAACAATTAAATATGAATAGTAAGGTCTTATTTACAATCACTAGCGTCCTAAAGACGAAATTATTAGTTCTTTGAAGATATTGCTATTAAAGCGTTTCAAGCGATTTCTGTGTTCAAACGATTTGAATTTTTT
>JAYUTQ010000337.1:0-7789 GCA_043755055.1 Chitinophagaceae bacterium
GCAACGATAAACGGGATACTACCGTAGATGTATTTTTTATATACCCAACTACCTATACCAGTAAAGTAAAAATAGCAAGCCAGCCAAATGGCGGCAGTATGTGGAACGCAGATATTAACGATGATAGCCTGAATGCAAAAACTGATTATTCAGCCACGTTAAATCAGGCATCTGCTTTTAACCATTACCGGGTTTTTGCACCACGGTACAGGCAGGCACATTACCAGTCTTTCTTTATTGCCGATTCTATTGCAAAGCCATTTTTTGAAACGGCATATGCCGATATAAAAACTGCATTTGAATTTTATATGGCACATAATAATAATGGGCGGCCATTCATCATAGCATCGCACAGTCAGGGAACAATACATGCTGCCAGGCTTATAAAGGAGCTGGTAGAAAATAAACCGTCGGCTAAAAAAATGATCGTTGCTTATCTTATTGGCATGCCCATCCGAACCGATTTTTTTTCCACACTATTACCTTGTGATAACGCTGACAAAACCGGCTGTTTTGTAAGCTGGCGTACTTATAAAGAAGGTTATTTTTCGCCACTTGTAGCTAACGAAACATTTAAGGCCAGCGTAGTAAATCCGCTTACATGGAAGATGGATGAAGAACCCGCCAGCCGTATGTTAAACAACGGAACCATTTTATTTAAGTTTAATAAGGTAAAGACACACAACCTTAATGCACAGGTTAGCGGCAATGTTTTGTGGAGCAGCAAGCCACGATTTTTAGGTAATATTTTTTTAAAAGAAAAAAATTACCACATTGGCGACATCAATTTTTTCTGGAAAAACATCAGAGACAATGTTCAGACAAGGGTTGAAAAATTTAAGACCAATAAGTTATGATTGCTCAGCGGATTGTAACACATTCTCAATTCTTTCCTTCAAATCCTTGTAGGTAGTAAATCCTTTAGCCAGTAAAAAAAACTGCGTTTCGCCGGTTTGTATCAGCACCTGCGGATAGCCGGTTACCTGTAGTTGTTTGCACAAGGCAAATTCGTAGTAGGCCTTCTCCTTATATTCTTCGCTTTTTAGTTTGGCATAAAAAGTTTCGGGCTGTATGCTGTATTTTTCCAATAAATGCCGGTAGGCTTCATCATCGCACAAATCACGGCCTTCATAATGCAGGGCATATTGTAAATCGGCGGCAAACTCCACCTGCCTTTCTTCGTAAAATTCTTTAAAAATACAAAGGGCAATAGCTGGTTTTTCGCTGTTGGGAAACCAGTCGCTCAGCTCCGGATTATTGATATGCCACAGGTAATCTTCGCCAAATTTTATACCGGTAAGTTCTTCCACCGTTTTGTAAGCATTTAAAATATAATCCGCTGTAACGCTGATTGGCTTTGGGTCTTCGCTAATAATTATACCGCCGCTTAGCACTTCAAAAGGCAATCGGTCTTTGTATTCCCCGTATATTTTTTTAATAACCGGGCTAAAGCCGTAGCACCATCCGCAATAAGCATCGTAACAGTAGTAAATAGTTGGGGTCATGGGGCGAAGATAAAACCATTGTTCTCAAAAATTTATCCACCGCAAATGGCTGTATTAAAAAATGCCTGTAATTCGTTGTATGAACTTTAGCCACGCCCATTATATTTCGCCGCTAGGTATGCTGGATACGAGTGGTAAAACAAGTTTTGACAAAAAGGATTTTCTTTTGGCCAAGAAAAAAATGCTGGCCGAACTGGAGCTGTCTGGCGAAACCACGGTGCATATTAACGGGAAAGAACTGTCGAAGAATGACATTGTTATTTTTTTCAACCAATTGCAACAAACCGAAAACCTTGCCTACCATAAGGCTGTGGCTGAAGATATGGTGCTGTTACATTTTTTAGAAGGTGTAACAAAAAGCCCAACAGAAAACCTAACCAATAATCCACTTTACTGGGATCCACGATTTATCGACTGGATAAGCCCTTACTTCTATACTTCATATTGCCATATTTCCAAAGAGTATTTCAAAACATTCAACACACAGGGCTGGGCCAAGCTAATGAGTTACCCGATACTGATGAACCTGCGGTACCGTGAAAAAACATGGATGTTCATCGAGGGATTTATTGAACACAATATTGAACAATTAAAAGAATTGCATGAAAGCGGCAAAAGTAAAAATCCCGACTCTGGTAACCTTTTTGTGATAGAAACACTATGTGATTACCGGCTTGTAAATATGATGGTGCAGCTGCCCGAAGAACGCTTTGGCAGCCAGCGGGACGATTATGCTTTTAGCATGATGCAGGTGCTGATAGATGTATTTAATACCCGGGATAAAACCTATGCCATGGAAGCGCTAAAAAATGCTGAAATACTTGCCCACAGCGGGTATATGCAGCAGCAGCTTTTAGCCAAGTATAACGAGATGCAGGGCATCAGAAGAGAGGAGTACAAGCCGTCTTCCGGCAGCAGTAAAGGCTCGGATTGGGGTGTTGCAAGGCTTATTTTCTTTGCCTTTTTCGTATTAATAAAAATAGCCACCTGTAACGACTACGACCGTAAAAGCAATTACGACTTCTCATCGCAGATACCTATTTATAACCCATCAAGCAATTCGGATTTTGTGGTAGCCGAACCGGCCGCTCCGGACGAAGGAAGAATGCCCGGAAATATGAATCATCCTACGGCTATTGCCATGAAAAAATTTGCTAATGTAATTTTTGAAGCCCGTTATGCTTTAAACGATGAGGGGCCACTTGTAACTTTAAAAACCGGCGACGACCCATATAAAGATTTGTGGAGTAAAGTGTATAGTGCCAACAAGGGCCTCAACCCAAAACAGGTACCATTTGTAATAGAAAACAAGGGTTATAAAGAAGCCATTATTTTTATTGCTACCGGTAAAAAAATACTGGGTGTGTATGTGGCGCCAAAAGAAAAATTTACCACCTACCTTACCGAAGGCGACAACACAGTTATACCATATATCGGGATGCGATTTAAAACAGGTCCTGTTGTGTCTTATGCCAATCCTACAAATGGTAAAAAAATAAAATTAACCGGGCTATTTACCGAAGGTGTGGCATATAATTTACAGTGGCTTAACAGGCCTATGAGCCAGAATATAAAACGTGGTTCTACAACAGGCGGCCGCATGGAAATTTATGATGGCAACACGATGGCAGATGTGTATCTGTTTAACAATTAATTCAGGCTGCATCAGCCTTTCAGCCCTGTTCCTTTCAGCACTTCGTCGTTGTCTTTGTCTATCAATATTTCATACAGCTGATAGATGATGCTGAGTATTTCGTCCACGTTTTTTCTTTCGAGTGCAGCATCGCCACGGGCTTTTAGTTGCTCCGCTTTTTTTGGGTCTCTATACTCCGCATTTTCTTTGGTAGCATAGTACATGTAAATATGGGTTACATGGCTAATATCCTTGCGGCGTATGTCCCAGCTGAGCTGGTTTAGTTCACTTATTTTTCGTTTTATGATGATGGTACTATCAGCATTTAACCATTCGTTTTCGCTGGCGGTTATTTCATTAAAACGCTTCATTAAAAATGCCGCTGCGTCGCTGCCCTGATTCAGGAAATAATAACAGCTATCCTTCGATTCGAAATAGTCTTCTTTCAGTTCTATCAGCCTGTCTTCCTTGCCAGATGTATCTATTACCTGTGCCAGTTTACGCTTCTCTTCATCTAACTGATATTTAATATCTGTAACATCATCCGTCTTTAGTTTTCGCAGCTTTTTGTCAAGCTCTTTTAGTTTGTCGATAGCTTCCTGTAATAAGGCACCTTGTTCGTATTTTTCTTTTTCTATCAGCTTGTGCATATTGCGGTCGCCTACCCGTAGCAGGTAGTCGGTTTCTTCCTTTAGCCGTTCAATATTTACGGTGCGGCTACTCGGGTTAAATACCTGTTTGTAGTCCTGGTCTATCATGCTTACATAAGCTTCGATGGTAATATCACGGCTTTCGCTTATTTCGAAAGTGATGTCGATATCGCAGCCTTTTACAATGTCTGTTTTCAGGTCTTTTCCCTTTATGGAAACAATGCCGATGGGCAGGTTGCTTTGTGGCGTGGCGTAGCGGCTTCCTTCCAGCACATTAATCACCAACTGATCGTTGCTGCCCCTCGCAATAGTGCGGCTGATGGTTTTGGTAATGGTGCGTTTGATAGGCAGTAAGGCATTCTTTTCAAAGATTACTTCGAGGTGGGTGGTTTGTGTAGCAGTATCATCCACCTCCAGGCAAATATCGTTCGGCAATGGCTGGCCATAGATGGAGTACTTGCCTTGTACAATGCTAATCTCCGCAATGTTGGCCGCTAGTTGCTGTTGCTTTGAATTGTAGAGTTTCAGCCTGAAAATACTTAAAGAATCGGGCAGCAGGTGCAGCATTTCGCTGATGCGGTCGGCCGCTGGTTTAAAGCCGCTGTCGTAGCCACCATCTTCCCGGGTAATGCGGTAAAATGCTACCTCGGGTGCATTGCTGATGGCGGCTGTAAAATACTCATCCCGTTCACGGCTGTTTTTCTGATAAGCCATTTTTACTGTAATCGCACTGGCAAGGTCGGCTTTAGATATGGTATTTTCCAGCGGGGTATTGCCTGCCTCGTCGGCCACATGTTTTGTTTTGGTACCGGCATAATATGCAGCACCAACTACCACCGCCGTTGTAGGGTCTACAGTGCAGTTTACTTTAATGCCGAGCCTGTTTTCTATGGTGTGGCGAACCAGCGGAATATAGGTGCTGCCACCCACCAGAATCACTTCTTTAATGGCCGATGGCAACAGGTTGTTGCGTTGCAAAAGCTTGTCGATAAAATCGACAGAGTAGGTTATTTTGTTATGGATGATTTCTTCGAATTGCTGGCGGGTGATGGTAAAAAATACTTCATGTTCAGTACCGGCTGCATCTTCAAATTCAAACTCCACATCGGCACTCTGCTGACTGCTCAGGGTTATTTTGGCTTCTTCGGCTTTGTACAATAACTGGTAATAAAGTTTGTTGTAAAAACCCTTGGCACTCCGCATATCTTCTTCCATATTGCTGATGCTATATTGCTTTTGCAGGTAGGGTACAATGATGCCCGTAACAATGAGGCTATCGAAATCCAAACCGCCCAAAAAGTTGTCGCCTTCGTGGTCCACCACCTTCATTTCGTCGGCATCTATGGTTACAAGCGCCACATCAAAAGTGCCGCCGCCGAGGTCGTACACAAGCCATTGCCCGTCGGTGTTTTCGCTACCCGATTTATTGGCAAATGCAAGGCTTGCAGCAATGGGTTCCTGCAACAGTACCACTTCTTTAAAACCAGCCATGTGGCCCGCTTCTTTAGTGGCGTTGCTTTGTATAGTATCAAAAGAAGCGGGGATGGTAATCACCGTACTCAGCGGTTGTTCGCCGGTATAAATAAAATTTTTAAGTTCCTGCAACACCATGCTGCTCAGCTCCACCGGTGTAACAAAACTGGTATTGTTGGCAATAAAAAAGCTTTCGCTGGTACCCATTTTTCTTTTGAAAGAACCGAACACATTCAGCGGATCTTTTTCTACATGCTCCCTTGCTTTATCGCCAATGAGGATGCGTTCTTTTCTGAAAGCCACCACACTCGGCAGGGTCTCTTTCATACCCGCCGGGTTGCGGAATATTTCAATACCCGACTTGCCCGAAAAGGCAATGAGTGAGTTGGTAGTGCCAAGGTCGATGCCGAAGTTTATTGTTGCTGCCATATATAATTTCGTGAATGTGTTTGTTATTTGTCAATGGGTCAATAGGTCAATTGTCATTAGGTCAAGTAGTCGGAAGATTGTTAGGTTTGAATTCATATTTATTCAATGACCATTGACCTACTGACTAAATGACCCATTGACTACTACGCCACCAGTACCACTGCCTTTTGCACCAGCAATTTCCGGCCATCGGTGGAGGCATAAATAATGGGCTTTAGTACATCGGTGATAGCAAGTTTAGTGCTGTTGTGGCCGGTAATGGTGGCTTCTACATCGGTACGGGTTTCGCTGAAGGGCTCACCCATAGGGTTGAGAACCTGCAGGCCATTTTCTTCAAGGATGTTTTTCATCTTGTCCAGTATCCTTTTGGTAGCTGGCGAACTCTCTGCAGTTTGCAGCTTTTTATCCAGCTCAAAAATGCAATTGGCCATCTTAATCCAGGGCTGTAATTCCATAACAATTATTTACTGCAATGATAGGAAAAGGAGTTGGCAGTTTGGTGAGTGATAAACGGTAAAAGCCCTTGTAAAAAGGGCTTTTTTAAACAATAACAACTTAACTCATTTGTTATGATCGCTTACCGTATCCTAAACTTTTCTAATCTTTCTTACTCTTAATCCTCCCATTCGCATCTTCCGAAGCAGTGTTGCGTTCCCTGGCAGAGAATGTTTGCTTTCCAAATTTCCAACTAAACTGCAGGCGGATGGCCTGGCTTTCCCATTTTCGGTCGAGGCTAAAATTTTGGTTGGCGTAGGCTACGCTTTGGCGCCACCGTTGTGTGTTTAGGATGTCTATTACGGTGAGTTTAATACTGCCATTTTCTTTAAAAATGGTTTTGGAAAAACCAAGGTCGAGGCTGCCGAGGGCACGGGATTTAAACAGGGCATCTTTGGTGGCGGCATTGCCCCAACTGCTGAGTTGTGCTTTGTAACCCTTGCCGAGTGTAAAGCTGTTATTGAGGTACCAGGTAAAACCAAAGCTGCCGGTGTTTACATCGCCATCGGGCAGGCGGCCTTTAAACTGATTGTAAAAACCGCTCATGTATGAATAACTGTACCACCAACCGGTAATAGGTATGGGCAGGCTGATATTGAGGTAACTCGTATTTTGACTGCCTACATTTTGCGGCTGTGCAAAGCCCTGTTCGCCTATTTGTTGCGTTACGGTTTGGCTGTAATCTTTGGTGTGGCTGTAGCCAAATGTTACATTTAGTGCATCACGGTAGGTGTAACTTAGCTCCATGTTATTGCCATAGCTTGGGCGTAAAAACGGATTGCCTTTTTCGGTGGTGTACGCATCTATAATATTTTCAAAAGGGTTAAGATCCTGGTAGTTGGGGCGGTTAATGCGGCGGCTGTAACTGAGGCCCACATTGTTTTTATCGTTAATGGTGTAGCGAAGAAATGCAGTAGGAAAAATATTGAGATAAGCGGTGTCCGGGTTAGAAATGCGGGTGTTTACAAGATTGGTGGATACGCCTTTTATGGTAGATTGCTCGGCACGTACGCCTAACTGATATTCCAGTTTTTTATACTTTTTACCATAGCTGGCATAGGCTGCTATTACAGTCTCTGTATAGTTAAAATCATTACTGCGGCCAGTGTCCGGCTTAAATGTGTTGCTGGCGAATTTGCTGGCGTCAAGATCGTTGTTGGTAATAACACGGTTGTATTTTATGCCGGTTTCTATTTTGGCTTGTTGCTTTTTTAGTTCTTTGGTGTAATCCGCTTTCAGCGAATAAATGCTGATGTTGGTGGCTATGTACAATTTGTTGGCGCCGTAGCTATAGGGCTGGTTTTGTTTGTTTAAAAAATTGGTTGTTACCTGTTGGTCGTTGGTATTTTTAAAAGTGCTGTAATCGGCATCTATGTTGAGTTGGTTGCCAATTGTGTCTTCGTATTTATAATTGGCATTGTAATTAAAACGCCGGGCATTACTAAGGTTGGCATTAACGGTTTGCAGCGAAGAATCGGTAATGCCATTGGTAATAATATTTGTACTGATCACCTCCAGCCGAGTCCATTCGCCGTGCTTGCCTTCCACATCGTCGCGGCCTCGAAATCCAACCTTGTCAGCCCAGTCAACATCACGGCCAAACC
>JAYUTQ010000338.1:0-7782 GCA_043755055.1 Chitinophagaceae bacterium
CTGCTAATAGCACTCAATGTATAAAATGGCCTGTTGAGCTGATTGGCTATAATGCTTGCCAGTGTTGTTTTTCCTACTCCCGGCGGCCCCCACAATATCATGGAAGGGATAATGCTTTTTTCAATCGCATGTTGCAAGACGCTTCCATTTCCGGTAAGGTGTTCCTGGCCTGCTAAATCGGCAAGTATTTGTGGACGGAGGCGTTCGGCTAATGGTTCCATATCGTCAAAATTAATTGTGTTGGAAGTAATAAGTCATGTAATTAAATGAACCAACATTCCTGATCCTTTCATAAGTTTTGAGCAACACGTCTCTTCTATAGCCTCTGAATTTTTTTCCAAAAAAATATTGCAGCAAATAAATAGTTGCATAAACAACCTTTTTTGTTTTATTTTTGGAGGGCCATAAAAAATGGTGGATAATACAGCCACTCAAAAAATATTTTACCATAAAAATTTTACCCATGCAGGAAGCATATATAGTAGCCGGTTACCGCACAGCCGTAGCCAAAAGTAAAAGAGGCGGATTCCGTTTTATGCGGCCCGATGATTTGGCAGTTGCTGTTATTAAGGGATTGATGGCCAGCATTCCGGAGCTGGATGCTAAACGTGTAGACGATTGTATAGTAGGCAATGCAGTGCCGGAAGCCGAACAGGGTTTGCAGATTGGCCGCATTATTAGTGCAAGGGCTTTGGGCATAGATGCACCCGGCATGACTGTGAACCGTTATTGTGCCAGTGGCCTGGAAACAATCGCCATTGCCACAGCTAAAATTCGCAGCGGTATGGCAGATTGCATTGTAGCCGGTGGAGTAGAAAGTATGAGCCTGGTGCCTGCAAGCGGTTGGAAAACCGTACCCAATTATACGGTGGCAAGTACCGAACCCGACTATTATTTAAACATGGGCCTTACGGCCGAAGCCGTGGCCAAAGAATACAATGTGAGCCGTGAAGATCAGGATTTGTTTTCTTTTAATAGCCACCAAAAAGCCATTAACGCCATACAAAGCGGATTTTTTAAAGACGGTATTTTACCCATAACCGTAGAGGAAGTGTATGTAAATGAAAAAGGCAAAAGAGCCACCAAATCTTATGTGGTAGATACCGACGAAGGCCCACGTAAAGACACCACCATAGAAGCTTTGGCAAAACTGAAACCGGTTTTTGCAGCTAACGGAACTGTTACTGCGGGTAATGCTTCGCAAACTAGCGACGGAGCCAGTTTTGTAGTGGTAATGAGCGAAAAAATGGTAAACGAACTGGGGCTTAAACCCATAGCCCGATTGGTAAACTGTGCCTGTGCCGGCGTGGAGCCACGCATTATGGGTATTGGCCCTGTGGCTGCCGTGCCAAAGGTTTTAAAGCAAGCTGGTATGAATATTAACGACATAGACCTGTTTGAATTAAACGAAGCTTTTGCATCGCAAAGCTTGGCAGTAATTCGTAAACTTGAACTGGATGCTGAAAAAGTAAATATTAACGGAGGCGCCATTTCATTAGGCCATCCGCTTGGCTGTACGGGTAGTAAACTAACCGTACAAATAACCCACGATATGAAGAGGCTTAATAAAAAATACGGTATCGTAACGGCCTGTGTAGGCGGCGGGCAGGGTATTGCCGGTATTATTGAGCGGTTGTAAATTAGAAAGAATTTATTTAAAAGAGCAAAATGAAAAGGCCCCGGAAAAATCCGAGGCCTTTAAGTTGGTAAGTGTTATATTGTTATTTAGGGTTCTTAACCGGGGCACTACCTGCGGCAGCAGGGTTGTATGCTAGTTCATTATCGGGTACATCCCAATAATCAAGAAAGCCATAATTAATAGTTGCATTTGTGTTTAACACACCTGCAGCTGAAATTACTACACATCCTGTACGTGATTTAGAGGGGTCGATAATATCCCAGCGACGGGCATCATAAAAGGACAACCCTTTGAAGGCGAGGCCTATTCTTCTTTCACGACGCAGCTCTTCGTAAGCAGCAGCTTTCGCAAGTCCATTGGCAAGGTTGGCAAGACCGGCGCCCTGGTATGTTCTTACAGCGCTAATAATGCCAGCGGCCTGGTCTATTTGTGCCTGACTACCTAATTGAATAAGGGCTTCCGCTTTCATTAGTTCATTTTCCTCATAGGTAGAAGCAAGCGTAATTTCATTTGCACCAGCAGCACCATTTGCATACACAACGGTTCCGGCAATGGCATTACCACCATTGTATAATGTATAGCGGGTATTAAAACTATTGCCACGATCAGTATTAAACTGACCAATTCCAGTATTCAGAGTACGCACATTATTTGTACGACGTAAATCACCAGTTCTAAATTCCTGTACCCAACGTTCACTTAATTTATAAGTATTGGTAGCAGAAGCACTTGATGAAACTTTGTCTGCAATAGTTGTTCCAAGAAAATCACCATTAGCATCTGTTCGGCCTGTAAAAATAAAATCACCGGATTGAACACCAGCATTGGTTAGGCTAAGGATACTTGACCATTGGGCTGCAGTCATTACGGATACAAGATTATTTACAAGAATATTTCTTGCTTTCATGGTGCTAATATTACGCTTCCACATAGCTGTTGTAAGTACACCACCTTTTCCTACTTGGCAAAATGCAGGTATCAACTGACCCAGTACAGCACTATAATCAGCAGCTGAAGTAGCAGCATCAAGTGCAGTAGCAGCCTTATCAAAATTGGCATTAGACTCTGCAATGATGGCCTCTTTAGTTACAAAGTTACCATTGGTCGTTCCCGAAAGGCCATTCTGAATTAAGCCAGCGTAATAGAAGGAACCAATTCTTGCATAAGCATATCCTTTCCACCAATAAGCCCATGCCTGAATAGTGGCTTTTTTTGTAGCTGCATTACCCGAAAATGTAGCTTTAGATGTAAGGTCTAGTATAGTATTTGAAGAAATAATCATGTTATACATATAAGCCCACTCGTAAAAACCAGGGTTGCCACCTAGTTGAGAATTTACATTTACACTACGTAATAAAGCATATTGTGTATTAACTGCACTTGGATTTAATACTACTGCAGCATTATCCAGAGTTACTTTGTTTGGGCAACCAATTTGGTTAATGTAAGCATTGGCTGCTTCCACTCCTATGATATCTCCCATCATTTCATGAAAGCCAGTGGCTCCGGCCCAAAAACGGCCATAAACACCATCAGAATATTTAAGATCGAAAAAACCATTGCGGTAAATGCCGCCTTGCCCCAGAGAAATAATCCCTGTTTCACTTGCCGCACTTTCAGGTGTCGGCTGGTTGTTATTTTTAACGTCGAGTTGCTTTTTACACGATGTTGAAAGCATTACTACGCCTAATAATCCAACCAAAATTTTATTTGTATTCATAATTAATTTATTTTTTTGATTAAGTTTAGAGACCAACATTCAATCCAACTGAATATTGCTTCGTGTTTGGAATGGTGTTATGGTCAACTCCGCGGTCAAAAGCAGAATTGCTTGCACCAGAACTAACTTCAGGATCGTAACCTGTGTATTTTGTACCGGTAATAAGATTACGGCCGGAAACGACTAATTGTAACCTGTTTGCAAATTTCAATTTGAATGCTTTCGCAAAATCAAATGCAAGGGAGATATTTCTTAAACGGATAAATGAAGCGTCTTCATAGAAATAATCTTTTGTTCCGTTATTAGCACCAGCCTGATAAATACCACGGTAAAATGCAGTATAAGGCTGTGTTTGACCGTCTATTGTAATTGGTTTTGTGTAATCACTGTGTATTCCATCACGGTACATCCAGCTTTTTGTTTGGTTATATAAATGGCTGCCTTGTAACCAATCCCACTGCATGTTAAGACTAACAATTCCTTTGTAATTAAGGTTATTGATAAAACTCATGTTGAAATCTGGATTAGGATCTCCAAATGCAAATTGTTTTGCTGAGTTGGCCGGACGTTTAGTTGCTTTATTAACTACCCAACCATTACTTGCTACCTCATATAAGCCCTGATCTGCTTTAGCTATAAATGGCAATCCGGTAGCAGGATTTACCTGATCGACAGTTTTCAGGATTATGAAACCATACAACTGTCCGATTTTTTCACCGGGGCGTAATACGTAATTAGAACTTCCTGCAGCGGATGTAATAACCACTTCCTGTCCTGTAACACTTGTAATCTTAGATGTCTGATTAGAAAAGTTAGCTGTAAAATCCCATGTGAAATTCTTAGCAGTAAGTACATTCATGTTTAATGAGGCCTGAAAACCATGAGAAGCCAATGCAAAAGCATTATTCTTAATGGTACCGATTCCCGTTGAAGGAGCAGCATCTACATTATAAATAGCATTTTCGGTTTTTCTGTCCCAATATGTCATAGAAAGGTTTAAATTCCTGAGCCATGAACCTTTTAATAATTTAAATCCTAAATCAGCTCCAATTTCAGTTTCTTTTGAAATCTCCACCTGTAAATCCGGATTTGGATTGCTGGTTGGGAAGGTAAATACGCTGTTCTGACCAAGGTTAGCGGCACCTAAAACGGGAAACCTGTCAAATGGTCTTGGCTGGTTGCCAGCCTCACCATAAGCTGCTCTTAATTTAAAATCAGAAAATACTCTTGAAAGCCCGCCAGCATTTCCCCAAAAATTAAAATTAGAAATATTTACATAAGCGTCTCCACGTGGAAAGGTCTGAGCTTTTGCACCACGGCCGAAAGCAGAAGAATAATCACTTCTTAAACCAGCAGAAATACCTGCAATATCACCGTATTCAAAACGCTGGTTTAATAAATAACCATAAGTTATGGCTGGCTCTACATAATCTGAAACTACTTTATATACACCCGTCTGGCTTGCATTCCAGGGAGTGTAACTTGGAGCATCATATCCATATGCATAAAATTGGTTAAACACATTTTTGCGATAATCAAATGCAACCTGAGTGGTAGTCTTGATAGGTATTTTAATATGAAAATCTTTTTCAAAATCCGTACGTATTGTTGCTGTTCCAATAAAATTCTGAAAAGTGGTACGATAAGAAATGTCATCAATTTCGCCTGTTGTTGATCCCGTAGCGTTAGGGTTGTAATTGCCTATAAAATAGTCCTGATCTACTGCATTTTTATTAAATTCCTGATTTTCATAACGGTATCTTACCTGCTGATTTTGGTGATTAATGCCGTATTTGGCGTCCAATTCCACAAAATTGGTAAACTTGTAATTTAAATTAAAGTTTTGAATCACGTCAATCTTCTTATCCATTGTGCTTGAATACTGATTATAATAATTGGGATTTTCACCATTTACACCAGTGGCATCACCAAAATAATGGGAAAAATTACCATCACTATCCAATTGGTCGTAATTAGCAAACGGTCTTGTATTGTTAAGTGCATATACAATGCCCCTTCCGGTAGCATCATTGAGTGTATTTTTGGTATACACTAATTGAGTAATGCTTCTAAATTTTAATCCCTTAAAAAGCTCCACACCAAAGTTTGATGTAAAATTGCTTCTTGCATAATCTCCATTGCTTTTAAAATTTGAATTCTGGCGGTTGTTTGATACCGAAACTAAAAAATCTACTTTGTCTTTGTTGCCAGAAATTGAAACTGCGTTATTTATTGAATATCCTTTTTGGAAGAACATATTATAATGATCGTAATACTGGAGATTTTTATCGTATGCTTTATTTGCAAAACTGGTTACACTTAAGGCACTATATTGTACGTTAGCAGAATATGATCCATAAACAGGATCCCATTTAAGCGGTGTTCCGCCACTGCTGATTACTTCATTATTGGCATTTGTGACAAATGCATGAGATCTTGCTTTGCTAACACCACCAACATTTAACAATTCATTAGTCGTAGCACTACTGCTGATATCAATATTTATTTTGCCTGCTTTTGCTTTTTTGGTAAATAATTGAATAACACCATTTGCGCCTTGTGCACCATACATACTCGATGCAGCAGCACCTTGTACTACCTCTACCCTATCGATAATATTTAAATCAAGAGAATTAAGGTCTGTTGCACCAACTTGAAGACCGTCCATCAATATAATAGGTGAAGTACTTCTGTTAAGTGAATTGATTCCACGAAGCAAAATGTTTAATTGGGCTCCGGGAGAACCATTGGTACTGCTAATTTGTGCACCAGCTATCTGACCAACTAACTGCTGGCCCACATCACCTGTAGAAACTTTTACCTGATTGGAAAGGTTTACTGCTTCCACTGCGAAGGCCAATTTCTTTTTACTTGTAGCTATACCCACACCTGTAACCACAACTTCATTGAGGGCACTTACATCTGTAATTAGCGAAATTGAAACATTACTGCTTGCAGCAACTTCTTTGCTTTCAAACCCAATGGCACTAATAATAAGTGTAGCGCCATTTTTTACTTTCATACTAAATGCACCATCGGTAGTTGCGGTGGTACCATTTTTAGTACTTTTTTCCCTTATTGAGGCATTTGGAATGCCTACTCCCTTGTCGTCAGTAACCTTTCCGGTTACAGTGGTAGTCTGGCTAATGGCTGCGACGCACAAAAACAGCATTGCCGTTACACTGGTTAACAGTTTTCTCATAATTGTTTTGATTTGAGTTTGACGCTAAAATAATGATTAATAATTAATTAACAAAATCTTGACAAAATGATAGCCTCTTATGCTGCTCGGTAGAATGGGTTGCTGAGTGGAATTATTTATTTAACAGCGGTTGTAGTATATAATTACGTTTATAAAAAACGCATTTTATGTAAAACCCGGGAAGGCGGGAAAAATAGGGCAATGTAACGGCCTGTGCAGGCGCCGGGCAGGGTATTGCCGGTATAATTGAGAGGTTGTAACCCTATATCTATTTGCAAAAAAAGCCCTCCGAATATTTCATCAGGAGGGCTTTCTTATTGTAGGAAGAACAATTAGTAACCTTCGTTCTGCACCAATTTAGCATTCACATCAATTTCTCTTTGTGGTATTGGCAATATCATTTTTGGTGAATTCCATGCTACCATAGATTGCATACCACGTGTTCTTTTAATGTCCTGCAGGCGGTTTCCTTCAAAAGCAGTTTCCAAATACCTTTCTTTTAAAATGGCATTTAAATCCACAGTGGAAAGATTTGGAAGGCCTGCACGTGTCCTGATGGTATTTACATCGGCAAGTGGGGCTTGCCCTACGGTAGTACCCAATCTAAAATTTGCTTCAGCCCTGGTAAGGTACATTTCTGCAAGCCTTGCAATGGCTACATTTCCAAACCTGTCCAGGTGTTTACGGGTGTAATTATTACCACCAACTACCGCAAAATAGGCACCTCTTGCATCTCCGGTTTCATATTTGGCAATATGTGCCGGGTAAATTTTACAATCTCCACGGCCAGCGGTGCCGGCTCCGGCATTAATACCGAAAAATGTATTCAAACCATTTGCTCCATCTTGCGTAGTTACCTTCATTGAGAATATATACTCAGCAGGGCTGTTACCGGCATTGTTAATAAAAGTAAACCAGTTACCAGCTACTGTAGCAGACAGCGTTTGACCACCGGTGGTAATTACCCGATTGGCTGCATCACGGGCTGCTGCATAGTCGCCCTGCATTAATGCTACTCTTGAAAGTATGGCAGCAGCGGCACTTTTTTTGGCATAAATAGTATTTGTGGCCGGTAAAATACTTTCAGCTTTTGTAAGGTCTGCAATTACCATAGCGTAAACATCAGCTACGCTGCTTCTTGCTTTGAAATCCGCATCTGTGATGCTTTTGGTAGGTGTAGTTACTATAGGAACGCCGGGGTTGGCTGTGTTGGTGCCGTCG
>JAYUTQ010000339.1:0-1545 GCA_043755055.1 Chitinophagaceae bacterium
GCCAATGCCATATGATGTAATAAAGCCTTCTGCACCAGCCATCTGATTGGCAACGGCATCTACATTGCCCCAAAAATCTTTCAGCTTTTTAATCCGGATAGTGGCCCTTGTAAGTATTGCAATTTCGCCATCGTAATCTGTCTGTTTGGCTAGTTTACCAAAAGGTTCTTTACCATCCCAAAGCCCATGGCCTTCGATAGGTTCTAAGGTGAAAGTGGTCGTAGTGCAGCGGCAAAATTTCCAGTACCGATGTATAAAAGTTACCTGTTCCGCACTGACGCCTGACGATTCACCACTCACGACTAACACTGCCCACTGCCGCCAGTCGGGTGTTTTATCAAACGTGCCATTGCGGCCGCTGCCCATTAGTTTGTAAAAACTAATTTTTTTATTGAGCCATAAAGGCAAACGAAAAAGCCCCATGGAAATAAGGGCAAAAGGCACTGCCCATGCGGGGTAGCGAACAATGGTGAGATGGACTATTGGTGCCAATGGTTAAGGTTGTGTTTTGTTTGGATGCTGATAGTGGTACGAAAGATGAGGATTAGCCGGGATTGTAGCGGAAATCTTTTTTGGGCCGTGTTTTTTTGCCCAAAAAAATTGCAGCGTAAAGCCCGTTCTGCAGCTGATGGGTGTTGTGTGGTTGCTGCTTCAAAACATCGTTTTTCCTTTCAGTCTCCGCTTCCCACCCCTGCTTTTGCCTTTGGCAAAAGCGGTCCCCGCCAGCGGGGAACATAGGTCAGGAGCCACCGATTAATTTTATAATTGTTTGGATTCTTGAAATTTGATTTTAAAACCAAAACCCTTACTCAACCATAAATTTTTGAAACGATTCCAGTCTGTGTACTGGTATAAACATCAAATCGCCTATAACTGTTTGGTCGGGGGTAAGAACAGGGATTAGTTTTTGTTTTTCGGCATAAAAACTTTTGTAGCCGAGCTTCCACATCATTTCTAAAATGAGGAATTTGTTTTCGCCTTCGGTTTCTATTTGCATCAGCGGAAGTTGTTTTGCAATAAGTGGTTCCATCAGGGGAATAACGGGAATTTCGTAACCTTCAATATCGCATTTGATATAGTCTATTTTGCCCAGGCTTTCAAACAGGTGCAGTGGGTGCTTCATGGATACCTCGTACTTTTCGGCAGCGGCTATAAACTGGGTTTCGTCTTTTTTTAATACCCGCATCAGGCCGTGGCGGTGCTTGTCGCTGCTGGGGTTACCCATTAAAATAGTACCATCGCTTTCGCCAAGGGCGTATGGAAGTATCGTTACATTTTGCAGGCTGCTGATATTTTTTTCCAATACCTGACGGTATAATTCTATTGGTTCTACTGTGTACACCCTGCCGGTTTTACCCACCAACCTCGAAAATATTTTGGTAAAATAGCCAAGGTTGCCGCCAATGTCAATCACCGTTTCGCCTTGCTGTATCAGTTTTTTTACAAAATAATGGCTGTAATAAGACGGGTTGTCGGACAGCCACCCTTTATTAAAAGAATTACCTGCGGCTTACGAGCACCCTCTTCTTCCATTATTTTAATAAA
>JAYUTQ010000340.1:0-1543 GCA_043755055.1 Chitinophagaceae bacterium
TAAAAAATTTACAATCGGCTCATATGGCTTATTATAGTTGATCTCTTTCATTTTGGTCTTTTGTCGCCACAATATACGTCTTTTGTCTTTAATTTTAAATACCCACTAATTTTTTCTTGTAATTTATTTTAATTGTATTTAGGATGATGGTTTAGCTAAATGCTACACTTACCCAAATAGCAACCAAAAGGACGTGTTTAATAATCAAACAATCTGCAAACGTTGCTATTAATTCCATTATTCAGGTTTTAATATAAAGTTGAAAAAATTAAACCGATTGCACAAATGCCTGCCGCATAGCCTACATTTGGCCACCCAAAAAACAGGAATATGGAAAAGAATTACAGCCAGATAAAAGCGATGTTAGCCATTACAAAAGGCGGCTTAAAAGCCATACTCAGAAGCCCTTCTGCAGTAGTTTTCAGCATTGCTTTTCCGTTAATTTTCATTTTGGTATTTGGGTTTATAGGAGGCGGGGGTAATATACCGGTATACAAAGTAATCCTTGATAAAAACTCAGACACCACCAATGCTCTCTATGATTCCTTAAAAAGCAACAGCCGCATAAAATTTGTAAATTTTGCAGACGCTGCTGAACTTAAAATCAATTTACAAAAAGGTAGAGTAGCCGGTGTACTGCTGATTTCGAAGAACAAAGATTCTATACCAGTTTATACATATAATATTAAAAGCACAAATGCAAGCATCGATAAGTTGCCGCAATTGCTATCCTTAATCGACGGTATTTCCAACAAAATAAGTAATCAGGTTTATGCTAACAGGCCTGCCTATGCTGTAGCCGATTTTAAATACGAACGTGATGTAGAAACCATCCGTGAATACAAAACCATCGACTTCATTTTACCCGGACAGCTCGGTTTTTCCCTATTGAGTTCCGGTGTTTTTGGTGTGGCATTTTTGTTTTTTAATTTACGGTCCACACTGGTATTAAAGCGGTTTTATGCCACACCTATAAAACGCACCTACATCATACTGGGCGAAGGTTTGGCAAGGGTTATTTTCCAATTACTTACTGCCATCATCATCGTAGGCCTGGGTCATTTTTTCTTTGGCTTTACACTTGTAAACGGCATTTTTACATTCCTGGAAATAATGGTGCTGAGCTTTATAGCCCTGCTATTGTTTATGGGTTTTGGTTTTATTGTTAGCAGTATAGCCAAAAACGAATCGTCTATTCCGCCATTTGCCAATATGATTACACTACCGCAATTTCTTTTGGCCGGAACCTTCTTTTCAATTGATGCTTTTCCGGCGTGGTTGAAACCCATTTGCCGGGTGCTTCCGCTAACGCATTTTAACGACGCCATGCGTAAAATAGCCTTTGAAGGTGCCCACCTTACCGATTGCGGCAAGCAAATTGGCATCCTTTGCATTTGGGGCATCGTTACTTATATAGTGGCTATAAAAGTGTTTAAATGGGAATGATTTCGAAGATGTGTGATTTCTGATGTATGATTTGATATCTGATGTCTGATTTATTGTTCAGTAAGTTTGAATTTAGTGTTCGACTTTTATCCTTCGG
>JAYUTQ010000341.1:0-3405 GCA_043755055.1 Chitinophagaceae bacterium
CCAACCGGCACTGCCACAGCATTTTTCATGTTCGATTCCAACAATTCCTTATAGCGTTTTACGGCGGTGACTACATTGGCGGCTACTTCCATTTGGCCCTTTTCGCTGTTGAGGTAATCCTCTTCTTCCAGGTCGCTGATAAAACCGGTTTCTACCAGAATACTTGGCATGCCCGTAGCCTGCAACACCCAAATGCCTTTTTCGTTACGCTGCATTACGCCACGACTTTTACGACCGGCTTTTACAAATTCTTCTTCGCAAAACGTGGCCAGATTATAGCTTTTCTTAAAAAAATACTTGGTGTATTGGCCCATCCTTATTTTGTATTCCACCGAGTTTAATTCTGCCTGAAAGGCTGAATCTGATTCCATGCCTTCGCCGGTTCTGCCTTCTGTTGCTTCTACCGCATTGGTTTTGCTTCCGCCCTTATTGGCTGCCCATATATAGGTTTCGGTACCATGTGCCTGCTCTTCGTGGGGCAATCTGTATTTTGTATAAATTGGTACTTCACGGGTTTTGGTTATTTTTTTCTTCCTTTTCCCTTTGCCGGTGTACACAAAGTAAGTTTCAGTGCGGTAACCATCAAGACGGCGGCCATATTTTGGGTTTGCCGAGTTTAGGTGAATACATAAAAAAAGGTCGCCTTTATTTTCGTTGGCAAAATTAGCCCTGTACTTAAGGGCAGCATCCTTATTGCGGCCACCGCCGGGCAGTTCATCCTTTTCACGGGTCATCAGCACTTTTACAACGGGCATTTCCTGTGCCAGCAAGTCACGTATTTTAAAACTGATTGCTAAAGCACATTGTGCTTCGGTGCTGTATTTGCCACCGGCACCAGGATCGGCACCGCCATGGCCGGGGTCTAGTATAATAGTTTGCAGCGGCGGCTTTTGCGCAGCTACTTCTAACAGGCAAAAAGCTGTAGCCAACAACAAGGTAAATTTTCTGATTAGGGTCTTATTTAACATCCGTCTTTCACTTTTTAACGATTCAACACATTAGGGTTTCTCCAATCACGTTACTTTTGAAAACATTTATGAGAATCAACCAGCGTAAAAATAGGGCAAAACAACTTGCACAAGTGGGGGTTACTTTCACACTGTTGTTAATAACGTTGGTTATCATGGCACAGCCCAATCAAAAAAAGAACTTTAAAAAGCCTTTAACAAAAAAGACAGTTGCCAAACCTCCTGCAAAAGACACAATTTTAAAGAAAATTCCGTTAGAAACCATTACACCCATTCCTCAAAAATCGTTTACCGATACCCTTAAAACAAGGGATTCCACCATCGTAGTTGTCGATAGTTTTACCATCGATAACATCAGCAAAGACAGCCTTGAATCGCAAATAGATTATTCGGCAGAAGACAGTGGTGTACTCGATATTCCGGGCAAGAAATTTTACCTGTATGGCAGCGCCAATGCCAAATACACTACCATGGATATTACGGCCGCAGTAATAGAAATAGACAACCAGAAACAGGTGGCAAAAGCTTATGGGGTAAAAGATACCACAGGCCTTACCATTGGCAATCCTGTAATGAAAGATGGGGAAATGACCTCCGAAAGCGACTCTATGTTTTACAACCTGAAATCGCAAAAAGGGCTTACCAAAAAAACACTTACCAAGCAAGGTGAAATGTATGTGTATGCCGAAAGAATAAAGAAAGTTTCGGTAGATGAATACTTTGCATCCAGAGGAAGATTTACCACCTGCAACCTTGATACACCACACTTTGCCTTCCGCACCAATAAAATGAAACTGGTAAATAATAAGTGGGCCTACAGTGGGCTTACCTATCCGGAGGTTGAGGGAATTCCTATACCTGTAGGCTTGCCTTTTGGTATTTTTCCATTGAGCCAGGGCAGGCATAGTGGGTTATTGGCACCTTCATTTTCGGCTACGCAAAGTTTTGGTTACGGGCTTGAGGGCCTTGGCTATTACAAGGTGCTAAACGAATATGTAGACGTAACCGTACGGACCAATATTTATAGCTATGGTGGCTATATGGTAAATGTAATTCCCACCTACCGAAAGCGATACCGCTATAATGGCGGCGTTAATTTTACCTACCAGCGTACTAAATTAAATTTTAAAGGAGACCCAGATTTTAGCGTTAGCAATACCTTCAGTGTTGGCTGGAACCACTCCATGGATTCGAAAGCAAGGCCCGGTACCACATTTGGAGCCAATGTAAATGTGAGCAGTTCTAAATTTAACCAGAACGTAGCCAATAATCCTCAGCTTAATTTTAATAATACGCTTACTTCCAGCATCCAATACTCCAAAAGCTGGGCTGAGGGAAAATACAACCTGCAGGTTTCCGGTACCCACAGCCAGAATAATAACCTGCGTTTATTTAACCTGGGTTTACCCAACCTCAATTTTAACGCCACCACATTTTTTCCATTTAAAAAAGAAGAAAGAATAGGCGAAGAAAAATGGTACGAGAAATTTGGTATTTCCTACAGTGGCCAACTACAAAACCAGTTTTCTTTTTACGACACCGTAGAATATGGTAAAAACGGCCAAAAATCATTATTGAATCACCTGCTTGATACGGCACAATGGGGCGCCACCCATTCCATCCCCATTACTTTAAGTCTGCCATCGATGGGTGTATTTCAGGTGTCGCCGGGTATTTCATTTTCCGAAAGGTGGTTTGGTCAAAAAATAATTAATAGCTGGAACCCAACCAGAAAAAAGGTGGACACACTGCAAACCCGTGGCTTTTTTGCCCAACGCCAGGTAAGTGCATCGCTAGGCATACAAACAGGTATGTTCGGCACATTTAATTTTAAGAAAGGTAATTTATTGGCTATTCGCCACACCATAAGGCCCAACATAAGCCTCAACTATACACCCGACCTTACAAAGAAATTTTTCTACGATATACAGGTAGATACGTTGGGCAATAAACTCAGTTTTAATTCCACAACCGGCGGCGTGGGTTTTGCACCGGGGCCATTTGGTGGTTTGAGTTTTGGCATCAACCAACAAATAGAAGCCAAGGTAAAAGACAAGACAGATACCAGCGGAAAGGCGACCAAAAAAATCAGGCTACTCGATAATTTATCCATCAACAGTGGTTACAACTTTTTTGCACAAGGCGATACTTGCAAACTCAGCGATATTTCCATTTACATGGGTACGACGCTGTTCGACAAAATCAGCATTACAGCCAGTACTTCGCTGGTGCCATATGTGCAAAATAAATTTGGGCAGCGTACCCAGAAATATGCGTGGAGCGGCGATCAGTTTAAGCTGGGAAATATCAATAATGCCAGCCTAAGTATTAGCACCAGCATCCAAAGCAAAAAGAAAGACGATAAAAAAGAAGCGAAAGAAAAAAAGCAAAGGGATGATGACTATTACAACCCTGACGAAGATTTTAAGCAACAGGA
>JAYUTQ010000342.1:0-7767 GCA_043755055.1 Chitinophagaceae bacterium
CCGGGTTAAATCGGCGAGTCCTGCAAGCCCGCACACAAAGGCCAGGGCAGAGACTCGCCTCAAAATGTTTATTAAATGGGAGACTCGTGGCTGAAGGAGAATTGTGAATTTCAAACTTGGGTGGCCGGGTGAAATCGGCGAGTCCTGCAAGCCCATACACAAGGGCCAGGGCAGAGACTCGCCTATGAATGTGAAATCGGCGAGTCCTGCAAGCCCACACACAAGGGCCGGGGCAGAGACTCGCCTATAAATGCTTATTGAATGGGAGAATCGTGGCTGAAGGAGGGTAAAAATGGAAGAGGTATTTATCATGACGCCTTCGGAAAAACCCAGCATTAATTTACCGCTTTACCACCGTTTTCTTATCCACCCCATAATTCTTTATGGTTAAGCTTTTCCAGTTTTTAGGCAATGATGAGGCCACTTGTTTAATGCCGTCATCGGTTATATCGAGGCCGCCAAAACCCATTAGCATGGCCTGTAGCATACCGCCGGCACCGGTGGCAAAGTAGGGGTTCTGGCAACTGGCACACTCGGCCATTACACCAAAGGGCGGCCGCAGGTTGGGCGTGTAGCCTTTTTTAAATTGCTCATAGGCTTTGTCGCCCTTGCCGATGCGGCTGTATTGCAGCGCCACAACGGCATAGGTCATGGCGGGGCCATCTTTACCGTATTTGCCACCATAGTACTCCAGCTCTTTCTCTATTTGTTTTTGATTGGTAATCAGGTTTAACGGATAGGCAAGTAAGGCTACATCGGCTTGCTTAATGCTATCGCCTTTGTAGTTATCGTATTCCTTTGTAACACCGTTGGGGAAATAGGTGAAGGGGATATTGTTAGCCACCAAATCCCAATCGGCATTGTGGGCAAGGCCCAGCACTTTAGCAGCCTTGTTGGCGTTGAGCAGATTTACTTTGGCAGCACCGTTTGTAAAAGCATTGTTATCCACGTTTTCGGCCCACTCATCGGCGGCTACTACATTTTTAATATCGTAATGCCCGGGGCCATTACGCTCCACACGGCTGGCCCAAAAATCTGCAGTGGCCTTTAGCAATGGCCAGCCTTTTTCTTTAAGCCATGCGGTATCTTTTGTTACACAAAAATAATTCCATGCGGCTACGCCGATATCTCCGGTTATATGGTGTTCAAATGGGCCGCTCAGTGCCCATACAGGGGTTTCTTCCACACCTGTGCCGGCACTCTCCCAGGGAAACATGGCGCCTTTGTAACCATGGGCATACGCATTGCGGCGGGCAGCTTCAAGGCGTTCAAAACGATAGTCTATCATGCCTCTTGCCAAAGCTGGTTTTAGCACCAGCAGGGCGGGGTACATCCATAGTTCGGTGTCCCAAAATACATGGCCATTGTAACCTAATCCGCTAAGCCCCATCGGGCTTGGGCTGTTGGTATTGCCTTCCCGTACAAAGGAGTATAAATGATACAGCATGCTGCGAACTTCCAGTTGGGTTTCATCGTCACCATCTATTACTATATCGCTTTGCCACAGCTCATCCCATGCTTTGGTATGAAAACTTTTTAACCTGTTGGCACCTTCCAACACAGCAAAAATGGTAAGGCGTTCAGCTTCGTTCAGCGGATCATCGTGCTGTGCCGAAGTAATGGATGAGCCTGTAACCCAGAATGTGTAGGGCTTGCCGGCTTCCAGAGTTTTATTAAACTTCATCAGGTGCATATTATTATCCCACATTTCGTGGATAATGCGTGGTTCTTTTCCATGCCCTTCGCTAAACATAAAGCTGTTGCTGGCACACATAGTAAGCTTTCCCGTTGGGCTTTTGGCCTGCGATGTAAGCAAGCTCAGCGTTACATGCGGACGGTCTATTTCGTTATAGTAATTCTGCACATCCTTTAATGCATCCGGCGCCTCCATTACACTGCTAGCCTGCATGTTGGTGTTTTGTTTTGGGGTAACGGTTACTTCCATCAGTACACTGTATGGCAATTGGCGAAGTGCGTAATAGGTATAGCTTACATCGGCTTTATTGCCGAGTGTAAATGTGCCGGTGAACGCCGCCTTTTTCATATCGAGGCTTTGTGTAAAGTTGGATACCGATTTTGCATCCACTTCCATACCGCCTACATTCAGCCGCATATTAAGCAGGTTAAAACTGCGTAGAAAATTACTGACCCTGCCACGGCCGTACTGATCATAAGCGCCTGCCAATACTACATCCTGCACTTTTAAAGGCTGCGGGCTGCTCACAATTCCTAACTGCCCGTTAGCTACCGTAATACCCGAATAATTGGAAGGGTCAATTTTATCGGCATTTATTTGCCAGGTATTTTTTTGTGCGGTTACCATGTTGCCTACAGCAAGCATGAATAATACAATCAATTGCGTTTTCATATAGCAGTTTTCGTTTTTTTATAGTTTTGGCAGCTTGTAACAAATGAATATAGGCCAAACAATCAACATCTAAAATAGTGGCCAGATAGTTAGCTTGATGCAAAAGCTTGGGCAATAGTTACCCACCGCAAACGCTTGTGTTTATGCCTGATGGCTATTGCCTTTGTTACCGTTCTATCATCCAATTGCCATAACCTGAATGCTTTGAGGGCATGTCATTACCAGCTTGTTACAATTACCTTTTCATTATGTCTTCTGCAAACTTCGAAATTTAACCATCAATAATACTGTATGCCCAATCCACAATCTACCGGCTGAATAATTTGTAGTGGTTTGTTATTTCTTGCAACAATAATGGCATTGGGTTTATGGCCGATGCTGATAGACTTAATATCTCTTACTTCGCCAAATAAACTAAAGTCTTTAAACGGGTTCAATTGCACTTTGTTCTTATTATTCAGTATGCAAAGGTCCATGGCATCGTATCGTCCTTCGTAAGGCGAAACGCCATAGAAACCGCCACCTGCTAAAAGCCCACGGTAATCGCTAAAGCTATACCAGGCAAATAACGGTGCGGTTTGCATTTGCATTGGTAATTGTTGTGGGGTATATCCACCTTTTCCATTGCCAATAAGCACCATAGACGCCATGGTGTTGGCTTTAAAAATAGTAGCAGCATCCAGCTTGCCTGCAAAAATTTCTTCTGTGGTTTTACCGGCCATTTTCTGGTAGCTTAAAAATTCTTTTTTAAGATAAGGCAGGTGTTTTTCCAATGTTTCTTTGCCTAAAAATGGATAGTAGTTTTTACCATTGTACACACTTAAAATCTGATCTGGGTTTTGGTTGTTGTCAATATCTTTTAGGTACATTGTAAGTGGAAACTCCTCCGAAGCTTTTATTTTACTATTGAGCCCATAATTGCCCAATAAAATATCCGGGATGCTGTCGCTGTTTACATCGGCTACATATACACTATGCCACCAACCGGTAAGGCTAGCAAAGGGTTTATTAAAAGCAGCATCTTTAACCAACTTACCTTTTTGATTGATAAAAAAAGTGGGAGCCATCCATTCGCCAACTATTACCAAATCTTTATACCCATCATTATTTACATCTGTCCATTGGGCATCACTTATCATACCCGGCTTTTCAAGATCAGGTGCAGCGGTTTTAGTAGCGATGGTAAACTTCGCCTTGCCATCATTCAGCAATAAAAAAGACATTGGTATTTCGCCATATACAAGGCTGTTTGCACGGCTGCCTACAAATACATCTATGTCTCCATCGTAATCAAAATCGCATGTTCTTACACAACTTTTATTTTCGTACAATGCAGGCAGGCTTTGGCTTTTGGTAAAGTTTCCTTTGCCATCATTCAGATACAATCTGTCGGCTAATTGTATGGCCTTGCCATAAAATTCGTTGCCCCCACTTGCTACATACAAGTCGGGATCTTTGTCGCCATCTGCATCAAAAAAAACAACATCTACATCTTCGCATGTACTATCTGCAGCTAAAATTGGCTGTATGCTTTCTGTAAACGAGCCATTGTTGTTTTGTAAAAACAATGCCCCCGGCTGCTCTTTTGCACCGCCTGCATAAAAGTCTTCTAGGCCATCGCCGTTTACATCTGCCACTGCAACTTTTGGGCCAAGTGTACTAAGCTGATGTGGAATTAATGGGTTCCTTGCAAAGTCGTTATAGCTGGTATTTTCTTTATGTTTCCAAATTTCAAACCCACCAAAAGGTTCCATTGTGGACTGTACAGAAAATCCATTTATAAGCCCGAATAACGTCAGGTTGTTATCTTTTAACGGCTTGGTAAAATTTGTCTGTTTTGCATACAGTACCCTGTTTAACAGCACACCTTTTTGCACATCCCTTTTGCCGTCGGGCCACACAATAACAAGGCTATCTATCTTCTTTATTTTACCCAACCCAAAGTGGAGCATCGGCTCACTACTACTCATAAAACCATGTGTGGTTTGCAGCATTTGATAAAAGGTTTTGCCACCGGCAAAAAGTATGGCTTTGGCCCCAATGCCTTTTGTATTTGCTCCTGCACCTTCGAAAGTGATATTGAGCCAATAGGATGCCGAATCATGTACTGTATTATTTTTATATATACCTGCAGCTTCGTTCATATTGTTGGTGATTAAATCCAGATTCCCATCTCTGTCTAAATCGGCGTAGGCTGCGCCGTTACTGAGGTTTGGTGTTTCAAAACCCCAATCTGTACTCATGTCTTTAAACTGTAAACTGTCACTTCCGTGCAGAAAATAGTTGTGCCATTTGCCATCGGGCATTTTACTTAATAAATCCTTGTCGTTTTTTTTACCAGCCATATTTGCCTTTAGCGTTTCCTCACTTAAAAACCGGATATAATCCAAATCGTTCAGGCGACGTTTGATGCCATTGGTGATAAACAAATCGTTATTGCCATCATCATCAAAATCATTGGCCAGCACACTCCAACTCCAGTCTGTAGCGGCTGCTCCGGCATATAAACCTACTTCTGCAAAACGCATTCCGTTGGCAGTATTTAATTGCAGGCAATTTTTACTGTATTGATGATGGTAGCCCATTTTGTGCAACTGTTCATATACATCAAAATCTTCATCTCCCAATGTCGTTTTTATGGTTTGTTCATCCCCGGGCAGCATGTCGAGTGATACAATATCCATCCAGCCATCGTGGTTTAAATCGGCTGCATCATTGCCCATACTAAAATTACTTTGATGGCCAAAAGCAGTATGGTTCATTTCGGTAAACTTACCCGAAGCACTTCCTAAATAATAATAATCATTCTCATGAAAGTCGTTACCAACATAGATATCCTCCCAGCCATCATTATTAAAATCGCTGATGGCTACACCCAAACCATAACCCAACGCACTACTGATTAAGCCACTGCCTTTGGTAATATTGGTAAAGCCACTTTTCACTACACCTGATTGAGAAGAAGCCGACGGCGAACCATCGTTACGAAATAATTTATTGCCGCTGATGTCGCTATATACGCTTCGCAAAGAAGTATCGCCATAGGTTTCTGTACGATGAATGCTGTGTTGCAAGAGAAACAAATCGAGGTCTCCATCTTTATCATAATCGAAGAAAGCGGCTTGTGTGCTGTAGCCAGCTATATCAAGCCCGTATTGCATGGCACTGTCTGTAAAAGTGCCATTGCGGTTATTGATTAGCAACTGATTTTTAGAACCAGAAAAATAAGTATGGTTACCTTTATTATTACCACTTGCCGGTGTATGGTTCGCCACCATACATACATAAATGTCCAGCCAGCCATCGCCATTTACATCCGCCATGGTAACGCCGGTTGTCCAGCCATATAAACCTGATACGCCAGCTTTTTTTGTAACGTCTTCAAATTTTAAGTTGCCTTTGTTAAGATAAAGTTTGTTTCCATTTTGGTTGGAAGCAAAATATAAATCAGGCAGTGAATCGTTATTTATGTCACCCGCTGCCACACCAGCACCGTTGTAGAAATACAGGTAATCAAGAATATTCAGGGTATCGGTATCTTCATTCTTGTTAACAAAATTAACGCCGGTTTCGGCAGTGGCCAGTTTAGTAAATAACGGCTTTTCCACCTTTTTTTTATCAGCACAGGAAAGCAGTAAAAACAGTAAGATAAAAGATGCAGAAATGATAAGCCTTGGCATTAAAAGCAATTTATGTGCAACAGTAAAATTGAGTTGCTAAAAATAGCCGATTGTAGTGAATAGTTGGTCATCAGGCAGGATTATTTGTTACATTGCGAAGCCTTAACAGACTTGTGTTTTATGAAAAAATGGTTACTGATTTTAGTGGTGATTCTCTTCATGATTAGCCTTGCATCGTATGTCCTGATTCCATCGGTTATTAAGCTTTCTAAAATTGAGAAAGTTGCTGCAAGTTCCGAGGAGGTTTTCAGATACTTTACCACACCTCAATTAAGAAACAAATGGATATCCGCTGTAAAGCCTTCCGATAATCAAATAAATGATAATATTACAGATAGTTCCTTTTCATTTGAAAATGAAAATTTCAGGGTATCAAGTGTGCAATCAACATCCGCCACTATTATTATTGGAACTGAATATGAGAAAATTAATAGTCAGATCCTGATGGTTTCTGAAGGTGTAGATTCAACTGTTATTATTTGGGAAGCCGAGATTATTGGCGGGTCAAACCCAATCAGCAGAATAACCGGATACCTTACTGCACAAAAAATAAAAAATTACTTTTCAGGTATTCTTGATGTCCACAAAAAGTTCATTACGGTTCCGGAAAACGTGTACACATTTCCAATAGTGACTGAACAGGTCAAAGACACCATACTAATTGCTTCTCGGAAAGTATTTGCAACTAACCCTGGTACAACAGAGATATATGATATGATTACTAAACTGGAAGCCTATGCAAAGGCCAATGAGGTACAGCTTACCAATTCACCTATGCTAAATATTACCGTGATTGATAGCAGCCATTATCAGTGTACCGTGGCTCTACCTATAAATAAAGAAATTAAGAATGACGGCGATATGTATCTGAGTAAAATGGTGCCCGGCAAAATACTAGTGGAGACAATCAAAGGAGGGCCGGTTACTATAAAATATGCTTTCAGCAGGCTGCAGGATTATTTCCGGCAGCACAAACATGTTTCGCCGGCTATTCCTTTTGAGTCTTTAATTACCAACCGGAATGCTGAAACGGATACTTCTAAATGGATAACAAAAATTTATTATCCTATATTTTAATACACCACCTGTATTCTACGAAATCGGTCTAAAATTCTATTTCTGGTTCAACTTAAATAAAACCGGTAATGCATCATTTTGCAATACCAGCAGGCTTGTCGTTTTCCTTCCTTGTACAAGCTTCATATCCCGAACCTGTCCCCGCAGTTCCATCCCGGTCTTTGATGCCTCTGTCCAGGAAAAATTTCCTTTTCCGTCATTTAGTAAAATATCACCAAGGCTTGCATCGAGCCGTTGCAATTGTGGCAGAAAATCAAAGTGATTGCCGCCCAAAATAACATCGGGTTTTCCATCACCATTTACATCAGTGCATTGCAGGGCATTTACAGATGACAGTTGCGTCATAGATGGAAAGCCCTGAAATGAAAACGCTCCATTGCCTTTGTTAATAGCCACACCTGAGGGCGTAAAATTAAATTTCTTCACCATTGCTTTGTTTATTGCTTCTTCGGATATCAGATCCTTTACTGTTTTGGTGGCATAATCAGCATGCTTCAAATTTTTCTTTTTAAGAAAAGGCATGGCTTCTTCTAAATCACGTTTAAGAAATACAGGCTTATCCTTTCCATCAATTGTGTAACTCAGTATTTTATCTATGGTGCCATTTTGGTCAAAATCGTTTACCCATAATTTTACAGGCGC
>JAYUTQ010000343.1:0-3401 GCA_043755055.1 Chitinophagaceae bacterium
TACACTGTTCTAGAGATACCATTAATAGTCAACCTAAAATTCATACTTGTTCCGTCTATAGTAATATGATTTTTATTTTCAAATGCTACAAACGATGAATATCTTAATCTTATCCATCAAGTGTTAGCCTCACCTACCGACATACTTGAAAATAAAAATCATATTACTATAGACGGAACAAGTATGAATTTTAGGTTGACTATTAATGGTATCTCTAGAACAGTGTATGCTCATTCACCCACATTGGAAAGTAACCCGATTTTATACAAACTAATTACCGGGACAACAGCGTTATATAGACAAAACAAGAACAACGACTTTCTAAACAAACGTATAACCTGTGGCTATTGAATAAAATGCACAAGAGCCAAAACAAAAGTGCGTAAACTCAATTACTAAACCGAACAAGCAATCATGTTAAACCTCGTTGGGGTTTGGGAGATCTCATCATCATAACCGTGGGTTTCACCACAGCCTGCCCCTACATATTCCAACCGTGTGGATACATTTTTTGGCATTGATGTTAAACTTCGGCATCAGGTAATTGCCAAGTGGCATCATTACCATAAAGTCCAGGATGTGCGTAAAATTGATACAAGCCAGCAAAATGAGAAGAATCCGTTCGTTGCGGTTCATCACCAAAAATATTGATTGGAAGGTTTAATAAACCGCTAACCATTTGGAAGAAAAAATATTTTTTCTACTTATAGATGAAATAAAAGGCTCATGTTATTTGTCGCTGTTAATTGCCTTTTGTGGTTGCCTTTTTGCTTTTCATTTCGGCAGGCTCCTTTGTTTTGGTAGGTGCTGCAGGCTGCTTTTCATTTATTGGCCTGCCATCATTTTTAGGGGTGGCAACCAGATTTACATGTAATGCAGCGGCCTGCTTGTTTGGGCTTTTGGCACTAAGCGTATCGCTGCCAAAAGGCGCCGGATTGGGACTACAGCCATCCGGTACGGCTTTAAAGGCACTGTTTTCTGTAGCTCTAAAACCCGGAGACATAATAATATCGCTGCCCGAAAAAACAATTCTGCTATTGGCATCACCTTCAATATTACCGGTACTTGTTATTTGCCCACTAGCTGCAAAAATTCTCCGGCCGGAGTAGGTACTGTTAAGTGCAAGGGTAGCCTGGCAGTCTGCAGCATTATAAGCGTTAGTAACCCAAATACCCCTACCCCATGTTGATGCTGTAATTTTTTGATTGACAGCGTCGTATTTTAAATTCATTACAAAAACAATGGGCAATAAATTACTAAAATCAATCCATCTACCGAGGGTGTTATTGCGGTAGTACACACCAATATCAGTGCCTACATAAATACCATTTTCCGCATCTCCTGCAAGGGCTATAGTTCTTATGTCCACATTGGGCAAACCTGCTGAAAGATTAATCCACGAAGCTCCGCCATTGATACTTCGGTAGAGCTTTGCTGTATCCACATTTCCATAAAAACTCATGTATATATCCAAATCGTTAGTTGGGCTTATGGCTACATCGGATATTAGGCCGTTGAAACGCTTGTTGGCAGTTAGATTCGTCCAGTCAGTGCCATAGTTTACAGACCTCAAAAACCGCATGGTATTATCTTCCACTACGTAAATAGTATTTCCATTATTGGTTGTAGATACCCTTGCTATATAATGTGTTGTAGTGGAGCCGGTAATAACCTTGGTAGTCCATGTGGTTCCTTTATTTAAGCTAGTATAAAGCCTTCTTTTTGCAGCCACCAGGAAATTAGGGTTGGCTGGCTCCTGCATAAACGCCCTGCCCCAAACAAAGCTGCCTGCATACTCACTTGTATCGGGGCAATTGCAACCGGGGCCTGGCCTTATACCATAGTTGATAACACCATTATCGTATCGCCTTAAAAAAGCGCCATTTTGTACAGAGCCGTAATAAATATTTTTATCGTTGGGGTTAATGGCACAAGCTGTACCATCGCCACCTACAAAATTGCTATATGTGGTGCTGGTGCGTACATGCGTTCCATTATCCTGGTTGGCATACATATACATGTTGGCATCTTGTGGCGTGGCGTCGTGTACATAGCTTTGGGTTATTTCGAGTCCTGCTGTTATATCGGTCCAAGCAGCCGTGCTGGTAGTATAATTTTCAGTTTGACGGTACAGACCGCCATCAGTGGAGAGGTATATATTGCCACTGTTCTCCCTTATTTTTCCGGCATCCACATGCACCCTTCTAATGCCGTCGCTACAGCCAAAAGACTTCATTACATACGAGATGCCTCCGTTAGATGAGGCCATTGCCTCAAGCCCCATTATTATTATGTTTGAAGAATTGGCCTGGCTCACATAAATATCGCTGTAGGGCCTGCCACCACCACTTCTATACATCCGCTGATTACAGGCTTCTATTTTTGTAGGAAATGATGAAATATCCAGCATTTCGGTGTTGAAATTATAAGTGTATTTAACTAAAAAAGTACCCCCATCAGCGGTGTATACGCTGTCGTTCATGCTACCTACACTACTTGCCACAAATACCCTGTCAGGCGAAGCCGGTGTAACTGCTATCCGCATCCAACCATAGCCATTTACTGATGTGGGATAGTCGCTGGCAAATAAACTGTTCCCTCCAAAGAAACTGGCTGAGTCGCCGTTGGTAGTAGAAGTAAGCACATTTCTCTGCTGTGCTGCGTAAACGATGCTGGAGTTGTTGGGTTTAAATTCCACATCAAACACAGGGGAGGTCACTACTTTTCTCCAACTAAATCCTGCATCCTGTGTACGAAACAAGCCCTGATTGGTAGCTGCAAAAATGATATTGGCATTGGTAGGATGCATTTTAAGTTCGTAACCTTCAAGAGGGCTTGTGCCGTCTACTTTATCAAAGAGCCCTGTTGGTACCCAGCTAACACCGCCATCGGTACTTTTATATACACCACCGCTAAAAGAAGCCTGGTTACTAAGACCCCGGCCAGTAAAAAAATACACTTCGTTAGCATTAGCATGTGATACGATTACACTATTACCACCACTGGCTGGCAGTGTACCGGTAACATTAAAAAATGATGCTCCATTATTAGTGGTTTTCCAAAGCCCGCCGCCTGCAGTGGCTATGTAGTAAACACTTGCATTACCAGGATCAAAAGCTACATCGTCTATACGGCCCATGCCACCACCCTGCTGGTCGGTATTGGCCTGAAAAACCTGGCCCCAAACACCGGTAACGGTTTCCACTCCGTTGGTAGCAGCTGCTATTTTTTTATTGGCTTCGCCAGTTCTTATAAAAGCCCTGTGTGTTTTGTTATTACTGTACAATGCATTTTTTTCTAATATAGCCTCTTCCAGCTTTTGCCAAAATTGGCGATGGCCCTCGCCTTCTTTTACCTCACCATTATCGTTTGGCAATACGGTAACCTGGCTATAGCTATTT
>JAYUTQ010000344.1:0-7765 GCA_043755055.1 Chitinophagaceae bacterium
TGGGCTTATTTTTGCTCACTTCACTAATTGTAACCGCATGTTTAGTATATTAATAGATGTTCCTGGATCGCCATCTCAATACTTACCAATTGGAATTCAGTTGTTATTTGCTTTGGGTTTGGTAGCAACTATTATTGGTATTTCCCATTTTTTAGGCCCTAAAAGATCAACGGCTGATAAACTCGAAAACTTTGAAAGTGGTATTGAGCAGATAGGCAATGCCCGTCAGCCAATGGCAGTAAAGTACTTTCTGGTAGCTATTTTGTTTGTGTTGTTCGATGTGGAAGTGATATTTTTTTATCCGTACGCAGTAAATTTCAGAGAATTAGGTTGGACCGGTTTTGGAGCCGTGCTCATGTTTGTAGGCTTCTTTTTGGTAGGATTTTACTACATAATTAAAAAAGGTGCCTTAAAATGGGAAGACTAAATACCAATGTGTGATTTCCGCTGTATGATTTTTGATTTAATCAACATGCGCAACTTTTACTGTAGGTAAATGTTTTCTCTAAATAAATCTTTACCTACAAATCGGAAATCAGCAATCAAATCATAGATAATACATCTTACATAATAAATCTGAAATAATGAGCGATATATATACTGGCCGCCCCGTTCGGTTTAACAATAAAGTAAAAGAGGTAGAAATGCCTGAAGGCATTAGCGGCGAAGGTTTTTTTGTAACCAAATTAAGTGAAGTTGTAGGCCTTGGCCGTAAAAACTCGCTTTGGCCATTACCTTTTGCCACAAGCTGTTGCGGTATAGAATTTATGGCTACCATGGGCAGCCATTACGATCTGGCCCGTTTTGGTGCCGAAAGAGTAGGCTTCAGCCCACGCCAATGCGATTTATTAATGGTAATGGGAACTATCAGCAAAAAAATGGGACCCGTTTTACGACAGGTATATTTACAAATGGCCGAGCCCCGCTGGGTGCTAAGTGTAGGTGCCTGTGCATGTAGTGGTGGCATTTTCGATACTTATTCCGTACTTCAAGGTATCGATCAGGTAATACCGGTGGATGTGTATGTACCAGGCTGTCCACCAAGGCCAGAGGCCATTTTGGATGGATTTATGAAAATACAAGACATGGTAGGCAAAGAAAGTGTACGCCGCCGGGGCGACGATAAATACAAGGCATTGTTGGGAGAATATGGGATACAATAATTCATTTGCAAATGTGAAGAAATGTCAAATGAGCAAATGTGAACTTACGATTCAACTTCTCACTAAAGAAATCGTAATTCTAAAATCATAAATCACAAATCGGTTATGTCTTTAACAAACGAAATAGTACAAACACGCCTTACAGAAAAGTTCGGAGAACAGCTTACAGGTTGGGAAGCACAATATGGGTTGCTCAGTTTTAGGGCTACTACCGGGCTTAATCTGAAAGTGTTGCAGTTTTTGTACGAAGATGAAGAGCTGAAATTCAATTTCTTAACAGACATATGTGCTGTTCATTATCCTGACAGAAAAGGAGAGGAGCTGGCGGTAATTTATCATTTACACAACATGGCCGCAGGCATAAGGCTACGTATGAAAGTATTTGTACCGATAGAAAAGCCAGATGTATTTACTGCCACTAAACTGTACGAAGCAGCCAATTTTATGGAACGGGAAACCTATGATTTCTATGGGGTTAATTTCGTTGGCCATCCTAACCTCATCCGTATTTTAAATGTAGACGAGATGGATTATTTTCCGCTTCGCAAAGAGTTTCCGCTGGAAGACCAGACAAGGATAGATAAAGATGACGAGATGTTTGGCAGAGGTGGCAGTTATAATTAATTCAGTCTTAAATTCCGAATAAATTAGCAGGATAATGCCTGTGTTACTATATACAAATGAGCGAAATAATTACCACCGAACCGCACCATGTACGCTTGCCCGATGGCAGCATACAAAAGCTAACCACCACCATGAACCTGGGGCCTACCCACCCGGCTACGCATGGTGTGTTTCAGAATATTATTGAGTTAGATGGCGAAACAATTGTAAGTGCAGTAAGCACTGTGGGCTACATCCACCGTGCTTTTGAAAAGCTGGCCGAACGCCGTCCGCTATACCAGATAACTACATTAACAGACAGGCTTAACTATTGCAGTAGCCCCATTAATAATATGGGTTGGCATCTTACATGCGAAAAATTATTAAATGTAACTACGCCTAAACGGGTTGATTATTTGAGGGTAATTATTATGGAGTTGGCTCGTATAAGCGACCATCTCATTTGCAATTCCATCGTTGGGGTAGATACCGGAGCTTACACGGGTTTTCTTTACGTAATGCAATACCGGGAACTGATTTACGAGATTTACGAAGAAGTTTGCGGCAGCCGCCTTACCACCAATATGGGTCGCATAGGCGGTTTCGAAAGAAATTTTACCAATACCGCTTTTGAGAAGCTGGAAAAATTTCTGAAAGAATATCCAAAGGTTTTAAAAGAGTTTGAAAACCTGTTTGAGCGAAACCGCATATTTATGGATCGCTGCCAGGGCACCGGTGCCATTACAGCCGAACGTGCACTCAATTATGGCTTTACCGGCCCCAACCTACGTGCAGCCGGTGTAGATTACGATGTACGTGTAAGCGATCCCTACAGCAGCTATCAGGATTTTGATTTTACAGTTCCCGTTGGCACCACCGGCGATAATTACGACCGTTGGCTTGTTCGCAATCAGGAAATGTGGCAGAGCCTTAGTATTATAGAACAGGCATATAAAAAAGTGCAGGCGTTTAAAGGCACCGAAGCAGACATTTACCACGCCGATGTGCCGGAGTATTACTTACCCATGAAGGCTGATGTGTACACCAAAATGGAAGCCCTCATTTACCACTTCAAAATAGTAATGGGCGAAACTGAAATACCGGCCGGCGAATTGTATCAGGCAGTAGAAGGTGGTAATGGCGAACTTGGTTTTTACCTCATCAGCGATGGTGGCCGTACACCATACCGGTTACATTTCCGCAGGCCATGTTTTATTTATTACCAGGCCTACCCCGAACTTACAAAAGGTGCTATGATTAGCGATGCCATTGTAACCATGAGTAGTTTAAATTTAATAGCAGGTGAGTTGGATGCCTAAAAATTCTTAATTATGGAGCATGATATGCCAGTAAAAGTTAGAGAGATAGCAATGGTTGCCAGAAGGGTATCTTTAGCCGAAGCAGAAGAAATCGATAACGATTATTGGAGGAATGCTACGATTGAAGAAAGGTTTCAAACACTAATAGATTTGAACAGCATGGTTTTTGGCAAAAAAATAGGCAATATTGTAAAAGTGGTAAAGCGAAGACACATGAATGATGAAGAAGAAGATTAATCTGCCAAACGATTTTATTGAATTCATCGCAATATGTAATAAGCATGGCTTAAAATATATGGTGATAGGTGGTTTTGCAGTTAGTATTCATGGCTACCCACGATCTACAAAAGACATGGATATTTGTATTCAATTAAGCGATGAAAATGCCGAAAAGATGTTACTCGTTCTCAAGGAGTTCGGATTCAGTTCATTAAATCTTACTAAAGCTGATTTTTTAGTACCCCATTATTTTACCCAGTTAGGCTATGAGCCTGTTAGAATAGACATAATGAACGATATTGATGGAGTAGACTTTGAAGTGGCCTGGCAAAATAAAAAGGTAGTAAACATGGAAGGTGTAGATTTTAATTTCATAGGCTATAACGAGTTACTGATTTTAAAACAATTGGCAGGTCGGCCACAAGATTTGGCGGATATACATAAACTGAAACAAAGAAATAAAAAATAGTATGGCAATACAATTTTCAGAACAAAGCCTTATCGAGGTAGCAGAACTCATTTCTCACTACCCAAAAGGGAAACAGAAAAGTGCCTTGATACCCGTGTTGCACATGGCGCAAGACGAATTTGGCGGATGGCTTAGCAGCGACACCATGGATTACGTGGCAAGCCTGCTGCAACTTGAGCCGATTGAAGTGTATGAAGTTGCCACTTTTTACAGCATGTACAATCTTACACCTGTAGGTAAGCATGTGTTCGAAGTATGCCAAACCGGCCCATGCATGCTTAATGGAAGCGATAATATCATCGACTACATCAAACAAAAGCTAGATATAAAAGTAGGCGGCACAAGTGGCGATGGGTTATTTACCCTTAAAACTGTGGAGTGCCTTGGCGCCTGTGGCTATGCCCCCATGATGCAGATGGGAAAAACCTACCGGGAACATTTAACCAAAGAAAAAGTAGATGCCATAATAGAGGAGTGTAGAAATGCAGCAGCCAGAAATAATTAGGGCGTAGCCCGGCGAAAACCAGCCGGGTCGGGCAGAACTTCGTTCGTAAGTTTCGTTAAAGCGCTGCTTCGCCTCAGTTATGTTACAAGTCGGCCGCCGCATTTAAGCACCATAGCTTCGCAAGTGTGGCAGTTTTTGGCGGCGTTACCGGCTTTTCACTTCTATCCCTTACGCACCAAACACACACCACCCAAAAAGTTCATAAACTTTACTTCACCCAATAATTGGCAACCCATTTATCACATAATTTCCTAACCCAAGGCTTCAGCCTTGGGAATAAAAAATGAAAAAACTACTTACCATACTCATGCTGCTAATAACTATAGCAGCAGTTGCCCAAAGCAAACAAGAGCAGTCATTGATCGAAAGAACCTATCTTTTGGGCAACACTGTTTTTGGCACCAAAGACAGTCTTACACTAGAAGACTTGCTTGCAAAAACATCCACTTACGGCCACTCACATGGTAATTTGCAAAACCGTGAAGAAGCCATAAAAAGTATTAGTGCCAATAAAAGTTCTTATACAGACACTTCTATAACTAAAATGACGGTGTACATAAATGGTAAAACGGCTATTACCCGCCATCTTTTTAAATGTAACGAAAACAAACCCAACGGAACGGTATCTAAACTTGATTTTGCAATGACATTGGTTTGGGTAAAGGAAAAAAGCAAGTGGCGTTTATTTGGCAGACAGGCATCTTTCATAGCTTTTTAAAACAATAAATCATTAGCAATGAAACTAACACCCTATCTCCACTTTGCAGGCAATGCTGCCGAGGCTCTGGATTTTTATGCAGCAGCTTTTAACGGCGATGTAATCATGAGAAGTACATATGGAGATAGCCCAATGCCCTCAGAAGAAGACTGGAAAGATAAGATTATGCATGCCCGTTTGGTTTTTGGCGATAACATGATGATGTTGTCCCATAGTTTTAAAGGGCAGCCGCCTTTAGCAACTGGCAACGTACAGCTGAGCATTGAGATAAGTGATGCGGCCAAAATTGACTCCATATTCAATGCCATGGCCGAAGGTGGCACCGTAACCATGCCGCTACAAGAGCAGTTTTGGGGAGCTAAATTTGGAATGCTGTTGGATAAGTTTGGCATTGCCTGGATGTTTAACCACGAATTGAAAAAGTAAATGAACAAAATAATACCATATTTAAAATCAGCCGAGGCATTACCACAATACAAACTATTATTGGCATTTGAGGATGGAGTTTCGGGTATTATTAACCTGGCTCAATGGAAAGGTAAAGGTGTTTTTGAATGTTGGAACAACGAGGAAAATTTTAAATCTTTTAGAATAACAGCCAACAAAAAATTGGAGTGGAATGAAGATATAGATATGGATACGGATGCTTTTTATTTGCAATTGACCAATCAGAAATTTGAAGACTATGCCAGTAATAAGCAGCTTTTATGGAATACTGATTAAAATGTATTTTGGCGACCATGTGCCACCACATTTTCATGCAGAATACGGGGAATTTGTGGCTCAGGTTTCTATAAACAATTTTGGTATAATAGAAGGCTATTTGCCACCGAAAGTTCTGGCATTAGTGGTAGAATTGTACATCAGGAAGAATTAAAACAAAATTGGAAATCTTTAAGTGAAAATGGAAATGGAACTTTTGCCAAAATTGAACCATTAAAATAAATACAATAGACTTACTAATATGGCAAGAAAATTACTGTTAGAAAATGCCCACTTACCCAACATTCGCCAATACGATGTGTACCGTCGTGAGGGTGGCTATCGCAGCGTAGAAAAGGCATTGAAAGAAATGGGCCCCGAAGCAATCGTAGAAGAAGTGAAGAAAAGCGGCCTTCGTGGCCGCGGTGGAGCCGGCTTTCCTACGGGTATGAAATGGAGTTTTATAGCTAAGCCCGAAGGCGTGCCCCGCCACCTTGTGGTAAATGCCGACGAAAGCGAACCCGGCACTTTTAAGGATCGGTATCTTATGGAATTTTTACCGCACCTACTTATCGAAGGCATGATTGTGTCTTCATTTGCCTTAGGTGCCAATGTTTCTTACATCTATATCCGTGGCGAATATGCGTGGATTGTAGATATTTTAAACCAGGCAATAGCGGAGGCGAAACACAATGGCTGGCTGGGTAAAAATATTTTGGGCAGCGGTTTCGATTGTGAAATTTATGTACAGCGTGGCGCCGGGGCCTACATTTGCGGCGAAGAAACGGCCCTGCTGGAAAGCCTCGAAGGTAAAAGGGGCAACCCAAGATTGAAGCCACCTTTCCCGGCCGTAAAAGGCGTTTGGGAAAGGCCAACTGTGGTAAACAATGTAGAATCCATTGCGGCTGTAGGCCCAATTATTAACATTGGTGGCGAAGAATACGCTAAAATAGGTGTGGGTAAAAGCACAGGAACAAAGTTGATTTCTGCCTGCGGCAACATTCGTAAACCCGGTGTGTACGAAATAGACATGACGCAAAGCGTAGAAGAATTTATTTACAGCGATGAATATTGCGGCGGCATTGCAAATGGTAAACGTTTAAAAGCATGTATTCCCGGTGGCTCATCTGTGCCTATCTTACCGGCGAATTTATTGCTTAAAACAGCCAAAGGCGAAACCCGCTACATGAGTTACGAAAGTTTGGCCGATGGTGGTTTTCCAACAGGAACGATGATGGGTAGTGGTGGTTTTATAGTGTTAGATGAAGACCAGTGTGTGGTACGCCACACTTACAGCCTGGCCCGATTTTACCGCCACGAAAGCTGTGGCCAATGTAGCCCCTGCCGTGAAGGCACCGGTTGGATGGAGAAAATTTTGCTGAACATAGAAAGCGGCAAAGGCAAAATGAGCGACATTGATTTACTGTGGGACATACAACGGAAAATAGAGGGCAACACCATTTGCCCATTGGGTGATGCCGCAGCCTGGCCGGTTGCAGCAGCTATCCGCCACTTTAGAGACGAATTTGAATGGCATGTATTGAACCCACAAGAATGCCAAACGAGCAATTACGGATTAAGGCATTACGCGGATGAACTGCATATTCCGGCTTAGATTTTATTGAACATCAAAAACCGAATGGAGAAAATAACCAACATAGAAATCAAGAACTTTAAGAGCATTAAGAAAGTTGCAATGAATAATTGTAAGCGGATTAATGTATTAGTTGGTATGCCTAATGTTGGAAAGAGTAATATTTTGGAAGCCATGTCTTTACAATCTTACATTGATGATAATTTCAAATGTAGTTTGCAAGATTTGATAAGGTTCGAAAATATAAGAGATTTGTTCAGTTTCGGCCAAAGCGAAGAGTTAATAGAAGTGCTTTGGAATAATCAAAGTATTGCTTTTGAATACCTTGATGATGATGAAGCCATTTTGTATTGGCGTAACAAATTAGCGTTGCATGAGAATGAGTGGGATTTTAAATTTGTTGCAGAATAGTTTTCAGTAAAGTAATTTGGTTTAAAAATATATTTCTTGACTTTAAGGGGTTTAATATTTTT
>JAYUTQ010000345.1:0-7752 GCA_043755055.1 Chitinophagaceae bacterium
AGCAAAGAACAGAACGGACAGTTACAAGCCATTGTATCCATACTGGTAATTGCGGCAGGGTTTGCCTTGAAAATCAACGTTTATGAATGGGTGATAATACTGGTGTGCATAGCATTGGTACTGGCTTTGGAGATGATGAATTCAGTAATAGAAAAACTCATTGATCATCTGCATCCGCACAGGCATGAGCAGGTAAAATGGATAAAGGATGTAGCAGCAGGCGCTGTGCTTTGGGCTGCTATTATCAGTGCTGTTATTGGTGCTATTATTTTTATCCCAAAGGTTTTGGCATTGGTTTAAAAGGTTCCTATCAAACATTTTTTATGAAACAAACAAATGGTTTTAGTTTTTCTTTCTTGTTAGGTGCAGGGCTGGTGTTGCTATTATTTGCCGGCCGTGTATTGTACAGCCATTCCTCATTTTATGGCTTTCTGTTGTGGAATCTATTTCTGGCATTTATCCCATTTTGCATCAGCCAACACATGCTTTGCAAAGAGGATATGAGCAAATTAAAATGGTGCTTTTGCTTTAGTGCATGGCTGTTGTTTTTCTCCAATGCACCATATATAGTTACCGATTTAATCCATCTCAGGTTTCGCAATGCTGTGCCACTTTGGTACGATGCTGCCATGGTATTTACAGCTGCACTTACCGGCCTGTGGATTGGGTGCATATCATTAATGCAAATGGAGCAGGTATGGCGTAAGCAATGGCCTCTTATTAAGGCCCGATATTTTATTGCCGCCGTTTTATTGCTCAGTGGATTTGGTATTTATCTGGGCCGTGTATTGCGTTTTAATAGTTGGGATGTAGTTGCCAATCCAATGGATTTAATGAAAGCCATCGGCTACCGAATCATTTTTCCTTTGCAGCATTTGCGTACATGGGGCGTTACAGTTTTGTTTGCGGTAATGATTTGGGTTGCTTATCAGCAGGTAAAAAATCTTACCAAAAATGTAAGTGCCTAAACACAACTTATTGACTAATAACCTTATGACCCATTGATTAAGGTAGTTTATTTCATCGCATCATAAATAGCCTGTTGAATATTACTCCGCACATTCATATTGCCAAGTTTCAGGTTGGTGCCACCATCCGGCGTAACACGATTACTGAGAAAAATATACACTAAATCGTAAGCAGGATCTACCCATACACAAGTGCCGGTGTAGCCGGTGTGGCCGTAGGTTTGCGGGCTTACTGCAGCACTTGGGTATGCTTTGGAAACTGGTAGCACATCATTATTTTTCTCCGGTTTATCAAAGCCCATTCCACGGCGGCTAATTGGGGTGTGGTAGCTTGTAAACCAATCTACGGTTTCTTTATTCAGGTATTTTTTACCGCCAAATGTGCCGCCATTCAGCAGCATTTGGTAAAGGATGGCAAGGTCGTAGCCGTTGCTAAAAAGCCCGGCATGGCCGGCCACATTACCAAACATGGCAGCACCGGGATCGTGTACATAACCATGCAGTAACTGCCGGCGAAATTGTTGCTCATGTTCACTTGGCGCCACTTCGCTATTGGCAAAATGTTCAAAGGGCTTAAAGCCGGTAGTTACCATGCCAAGTGGATCGTAGAACGTTTTTTTTACATACATATCCAGTGGCATTTTGGTAATGGCGGCTACTATATCTCCCATTAAAATAAAGTCGTTGTCGCTGTACACATACTTTAGATCGTTGGTAACTACGGCACTCGTTTTTATACGGCTGTACATGGTATCCACCCAAGCACTTTTCATGTACAGTGCATCGGCTACAGGTACATCGTAAGCATCGGTTTTGTTACTGGCAAACCATGCTTCTGTGGGCTTGCCTTCTTTGGATGTTACTTCTCTGTAAAAAGGTATAAAACTTACCATGCCAGCCTGATGCAGCAGCAGGTTTTCTATGGTCAGGTTTTCTTTATTACTGCCCTTTAGCCATGGTAAATAATCAGCGATTCTTTTTTTTAAATCCAGCCTTCCTTCTTCCCATAGTTTCATTACCGCAATATTGGTAGCGGAAATTTTAGTAACCGAAGCCAAATCGTAAATGGTATTGTTTGTAATGGGAATAATACTGTCGTAATTCTGGTAGCCATACGCTTTTTGAAAAGCCAGTTTGCCATTTTTTAAAACCGTAACCACACAGCCCGGCGTGGCTCCCTGCTTTATGGCATCATTAGCCAAAGAATCTATTTGCCATGCCATACGGCCTGCACCTTTTAGGCCAATTGTTACAGGGTTTGCCTGTTGAAACTCTTTTCTAACTACAAGGCCGCTGCCGTATTTAAAATTGTCGCAAACCGTTACCGGTAGTGTTCCTTTGGCATTATAATTACCCATTACCCAATCGGCTGCCGAGGCTTGAAAAACGGAATCATCTTCGTAACAAACAGCAAGGTTTTTGCTGTCGCAAAAGTTTTTAGCTGCGTAGCAATTGCCAAATAGCATGACCAATGTATTGGGGTGTTTTTTTTCGGCAGCCTTAATAAGTCTAATGGCCCTGTCGGGTATTCCAAAATTGTTTTTAGGATTCCGGCTAATGCCATGCAAACCTAAAATCAGGCGTTCTTTTTTTTCGTCTACCAAATCCTTTCCCTTGTCCTGACCCAGCCCCATTTCTATATTGGCCCACATAATAGAATCGTCGTAGGGCAATGAAAAAACTTCGGCTCCGTACTTTTCTTTCAATGCGGGGCCGAAGGTATTTTTACCATCAGCACCAATAGCTACATACATAATGTTGCTCATTTCTTTTGGAGCAGCTACAGGTTTAGGTGTTTTGCCTTTTTTAGATTTTTGGGCTACTTGTTTTACCAAAACCGGCTTTGCTTTTTCTATGGTAGGCAGTGGAAAAAAACCATCCTCCAAAGCCAAAACTGTCAAAGCATTTTCGGCCACCAATTTGCGAAGCGGAATGATATCTTTATTGAGATCAGCAGTAAGATTGTTGGTATTGATAGTGCCGGTTTTACCCACCACATAATCGTATTTGGCAAGCAGCACCCTTTTGCATTTTTCGTTTACATTTTCCCAGCTAAGACGGCCATCGGTAATAGCGGCTTTTATTTTGGCTATGCTAATGGGCACACTGCCCGGCAGGCACAGCATGTCGTTACCTGCAATTACACTCTGCACACTCGCTTCTCCATCGGGGTAATATTTTTTTACGCCCTGCATTTCCAATGCGTCGGTAAAAGTGAGGCCCTTATAGCCCATCTCATTCCGCATCAGGTTGGTAATATTGTTGTACGAAATAGACGTGGGTTTATTAGGTGTACTATCAATTGCGGGGATGGCAAGATGGGCTACCATTACGCTGCCAATGCCTTTGCTAAAAATTTCTTTAAAAGGATACAGTTCCAGATTTTCTAACTGCGCCATGGTTTTATTAATCACGGGCAGGTCGTAATGGCTGTCTACATCCACATCGCCGTGGCCGGGAAAATGTTTGGCACAGGCCATTACACCATTATCCTGCATACCCTGCATAATGCGGCTGCCGAAGAGGCCAACCTTGTATTTGTCTTCGCCAAAACTGCGTACGCCTATTACCGGATTATTGGGGTTATTATTAATATCCACCACCGGCGCATAGTTAACATGGATGCCGATTCGTTTGCATTGTTCAGCAATGGCTTTACCAACTTTGTAAGAAATTTCAGCATCCTTTACGGCACCAATGGTAAGCTGGTAGGGAAAATTTCGAACGTCTTTAAAACGCATACCAAGGCCCCATTCTCCATCTACAGTAACCATAATGGGCGTTTGGGCCATGCCTTGTATGCGGTTTAGCAGCGCTGCCTGTTGGGCTGCCGTACCCTGAAACAGGCATACAGCACCAATATTGTACAGTTTTACCAAAGAATCTGTCTGGGCATCAAAAAACACGCCGCCACCATCTTTACCTACGGTAGAAGTACGCACCACCATTAACTGAGCAATGCGTTGGTCTGGCGTAAGCGAATTAAAAACGCTATCGGCCCAGCGTTTTGCAGCCGGCGATTGGGCGTTTATGGTTTGTGAACCAAGCAAGGCAGCAATACAAAACAATCGTTTTATTAAAATCATACAAACTATTTATGAAACGTAAATTTATGGGCAAAAAACCAGTTGGCAGTTACCAGTTGATGGTTAGCATTTGCAATTACCCTAAAATTTTAAAATCCTGCTGGCATAATTATTGACAGCTTTCTCCGTTAAAGTAAACAATCGTTATTTTGCATTCATGAAGAAGTTTAATTTATCTGTAATTCTACTGTTGGTTTTAGGAACCGTTTCCCATTCTCAATCGGAAAGTACAGTGGTAAATGGTGAAGTTGGTATATCGGCCGGGGCTGCCCATTATTTCGGCGATCTCAATACCCGTGCAGCTTTTAATCGTCCCAAGCCTGTAGTGGGTATCTTTTTTCGCAAACAATTTGGCAATTATATTGGCCTTAAAGTAAGCGGCAGTTTTGCAGGCCTTGGTTATAGTGATGTGTATAGTAAGAATGATGTACAGCGTACAAGAAACCTTAGTTTCAATACCAATATTTTTGAACTGGCAGTGCAGGGCGACTTTCATTTTTTCAAATTTATTCCCGGACAGCCCGGCTATCAGTTTACGCCTTATGTAACCATGGGCATCGGCTTTTTTACGTACGATCCATATGCTTACCTTGCCGGGGAAAAACATTACCTCCGTCCATTGAATACCGAAGGGCAAACAAAAATTGCTGGCCGGGAGCCTTACAATTCCATGGCGTTGTGTATACCGCTGGGTATAGGTTTTAAATACAATATTAGTGGGCAAACCAATATCTTTTTTGAATTGAGCCACCGCTTTACCAATACCGATTATCTGGATGATGTAAGCACCACCTATGCCGGCGCAGCTAATTTTGATCCATTGCCAAACGGCGATCCTTCACCTGCATTTTTATTGCAGGACAGGAGCTATGAAATTACAGGCACCCCCATCGGCATTAAAGACCGTCAGCGAGGCATCAGCACCCAACGGGACCAATATATTTTCGCTCAGGTAGGCGTAAGCTTTAGCCTTACATCGTACAGGTGTCCGCCAGTTAGGTATTAACCCCATTTTAATTTTCGCCGCCAAAGCGGGTTATAAATCAATATATTAAATCATCTACAAGTTAAATTGTTGGTGATTTTTTTTTTGAGTTTCCATACCGGGATAACAATGTTGTACGGCATCCTATTGAACATTCTACACATATACAAGCATCAATGACTTAGCCGCACAGACCCCACGCTATTTTTCGCACCTTTCAAGGCATACAAAACCCCCGACACATAGCCAACCTGGCAAAGGGCTAAAAATGCCAATACAGAGCCCATCCACCCCAGCGGAGAGAATGCTTATCGGCTTCAACACAAAACATTATAAAATAAATTTACTGAGCCGCCAAGCCCACTCCCCCCCACAGTTGGACACCCTATAGGTTATAATTAGCTTTAAAAAACTAACTTCACGGCTCTTTAATAATAAATTAAAATACTAAAAATATAGATGGCAGAAAAAGAAGCAAAAGCAAGAATAAAAATTAATAAACTCCTTGAGGAATCAGGGTGGAGCTTCTTTGACACGGACAAAGGTAAAGCGACTATTAAATTGGAATCTTCCATCAAAATGGACGATTTAGGCGAAGACTTTGAAAATGCTAAAAGCGGTTTCATTGATTTTTTACTGGTTGACGAAAACCAAAACCCAATACTTGTTTTAGAAGCGAAGAAAGAAAGTTTGAATCCACTTGTAGGAAAGGAACAAGCAAGGAATTACGCCAAATCGCAAAAGGTAAGATTCATCATTCTTTCAAACGGAACGCTTCACTTTTTATGGAATATCGAAACTGGAAACCCCGAACAAATTCAAGTGTTTCCGACATTGGAATCCATTAAACAGTATTATCAATTTAATCCAGACCCAGGTAAATTAGTTAGCGAACAAGTAAATGACGACTATGTTGCTTTAACGCAACTACCTAACTACAAACAAATACCCGAGTTTCAGGACGAACAGAAAAAGAAAGATTTAATCTTCAATTTAAAACTTCGTTTCCTTCGCTATTATCAGGTTGAAGCAATCAAAGCAGTTCAGCAATCAGTAAGCGAAGGTAAAAAGCGTTTCTTGTTGGAAATGGCAACAGGCACAGGAAAGACTTTGACTGCTGCGGCATTAATCAAACTCTTTTACAGAACTGGAAATGCAAGACGCATTTTGTTTTTGGTTGACCGCCTCGAATTGGAAGAACAAGCCAGAAAAGATTTTACCAACTATTTAAAAAATGACATTACAACCGTTGTTTATAAAGAGAAGAAAAACGATTGGCGAAAAGCGGACATCGTAGTAACTACTATTCAATCGCTAATGGTAAATGATAAATACAAAAAATTATTTGAAAGAACCGACTTTGATTTGATTATTTCTGATGAATCGCACCGATTATTAGGTGGGGGAAATAGCAGAGCATTGTTTGAATATTTTTGGGGTTATAAATTAGGTTTAACCGCCACACCAAAAGACTATTTAAAACATTTAGACACCGACAATATTGACGATCCAAGAGAACTAGAACGAAGAAAATTACTCGACACCTATGAAACTTTTGGTTGCAAAAGTGGAGAACCAACGTATCGTTACACACTAGTTCAGGGTGCTAAAGACGATTATTTGCGACAGCCAATTGTAGTAGATGCAAGAACAGATGTTACCACCAAACTTTTATCGGAACAAGGTTATGGCATTATGGTAACGGTTGCCAGTAGCGAACAGGAAGACATTTTAGAAGAAGTTAATTACAAGCAAAATCATTTTGAACGGAAATTTTTCAGCGAGGAAACCAACCGTGTGTTTTGCAAAACCTTTATTGAAAACGGACTGAAAGACCCAATTAACGGAGAATTTGGAAAGAGTTTGGTTTTTGCTGTTTCTCAAAACCACGCTGCAAAATTGGCTCAACTCCTCAATGAATATGCACACCAAATATTCCCTGGCAAATATCAAAGCGACTTTGCTGTTCAGGTAACTTCCAATGTGAAAGGTGCACAACAAATGACAATTGATTTTGGTGAAAAAGATAGTTTGTTGGGAAGAAGCCATTTTGCCAAAGACAATGAACTTTTAGAATCCTACAAAACAAGCAAAGCAAGGGTTTGTGTAACCGTTGGGATGATGACCACAGGTTGGGATTGCCCCAATATCTTGAACCTTGGATTAATGCGACCAATCTTTTCGCCAACTGAATTTATTCAGATAAAAGGACGAGGAACCCGTATTTACAAATTTGAACACAAGTTCAAAAACGATCTTGGCGAAGAAGAAAATATTTCCATAGACAAAGCGGCCTTTAAACTCTTTGACTTTTTTGCTACCTGCGAATACTTTGAAGAAAAATATCAGTACGACCAGGTATTAAAACTGCCTGTAAACTTCGATAAAGGTGATGATATGCCTGTGGTGGACGATAACACCATTAAACCAAAACGAGAAGGTTACGAGTATAAAGAAGATGATATTATATATTCTTTTCACGAACATCAGGTTGACTTTTCAGGAATGAAAGTGGACCGTATGTTTTTTCAACAGTTTGAAGAAAAGGTGAAAACTGATGATGAAATAAAGCAACTGATGGCGGCTGGTGATGTGGAAGTAGCCACAGCAAGAGCCAAAGAGAAATACGACAACAAACCCGAAGAATATTTTGACCTGGATAAACTACGCAAGTCATTAAAAATTGACCGCAAAATTGGTTGGCGGGAATTAT
>JAYUTQ010000346.1:0-3390 GCA_043755055.1 Chitinophagaceae bacterium
AAAAGGAGTGGCAAATTCGCAATTATGGTTTTTTAGCCAGTTTACAATCTCGTTATCCTGTTGATTTTCACTACACACATACAGGAATCTTTCGTTTTCACGGTGTTTATTTATTACATCGCACATACTTTTATTGGTACCATCGGCACCATAAAAAACCTTGCGTTTGCGGTATAAAATAAATTTTTGCAGGTACAGAGCCACCGACTCGTTGATACAGAAATATTTCTCATCCTGAGAAATGGTAATCCGCATCTCATCGCACATCCTAAAAAAATGATCGATGGCATTACGGCTGGTAAAAATAACACCTGTATATGTTGTAATGTCAATCTTTTGCTTTCGAAAATCCTTTGCAGGTATGCCTTCCAACCTAATAAACGGATGAAAATGCAGGTCGATTTTATACCGGCTGGCCAAATCGAAATAGGGAGATTTTTCAGACTCAGGCTTTGGCTGTGTGATGAGTATCTTCACTAATTTTCCTGAAACAGTTGATGATTTCTTAACGCCGCTTTTGGTCATGGATGTATTTAGTAAACTTTTAAATCAGGTTGCACTTGATAATCGCATGGCCAGGCCTTTATAAATAATTAGGAGCGGCACAATTTCGAAAGCGCAAAGGTAGAGGAAAAAATGAAACTGATTTACCCTAACCGAAGCCTTGATGCCCGGATATGAAATTATATAACGGTAAATGAATAAGGCTGCCAGTAAAAATAACACAACTGTAACCATAGCAGGATGTAGCGAATCCGGAGAAAAACTCATTAACACTACCAAAGGTAACAGCATTACGCCTAACACTTTATTTACCAAAAAAACAATAAAAGTGTAAGTGTTACTAGCTTCCTGCATTTGAAAAAGCCAGCCAATGATTCTCAATAGCAGCCATTTGAGGCCATATACTATAATTAATATGGCTGTCCAAAAACCAAGGCCGTACCAAAAGTTCCCCTCAATTTGCCATTTGTAATAGCCGGAAATTACATGCAGAAAAAAACCGCCGGAGATAAAAAACAAACCATTGAGCAGCATAGATGGCAGTGTACTTTCCAGCAGCCTTTCTCTAATGGCTTTTTGCTTAAAAGTGACCCTAAAAAAAAGGCCAAATAAATCGTTGAAATATTTTGGGAATAATAACCGGATGATTCCAAGAATTAAAAACAGCAAAGCCAGCAGGTAAAAAACATAATCGGTAGATGATCGCTTAACAGGTTTGAGAATTAACCACTGGTTTTGCTTTGCCTCACCGGCATTATTGGTATAAACATGCAGAACATCTGACTGCAGCACAATTATTGAGTCTTTTATGGGAATTACTGCAACGGCCACAGTTTTCTTGAAAACGCTGTCTTTTGGCAGTTTTACCAGCGCTTTTGGTTTTATTGTCTGTTTGGCAACTTGTTCAGCCGGCTGAGCGTATAGAAAAGCTAAACCTATCTGAACAGCAAAAAAAACCACCACCATAATTAGCTCAACAAACCTTTTCATGCTGCGAAAATAGGTTGATTTCTTAAACAGTCAACAGTCTGCGACCAACACTTAATCGACCATCAAAAGAAATTTACAAAGCCTATGTGGATCTTGGATTGGCGCAGGTTTAAGGGCAAATCGTTCCTTTTGCCCACAGCGAGGCTTAGGTTTAAAAGACTACTCCCTGTTTCGAAAGCAAGACCAATTCCGGTACCTATGTAAGTATTAGAAAATTGAGTAGTTCGTTGCTTGTAATTAGCATAACCGCCATCGGCAAAGCCGAAGAAAAAAGAATTGGTACCAATTAAATACCGGAATTCTGCCGTAAGCACACTATACAGATTCGCATAAATACTTTCCTCGTCAAAGCCACGAAGCAGGCGGTATCCACCAATCTGGAACAACTCATTACGGAAAATATCCGGGCTTTGGTACCAGCCGCTTTGCAAAGCCGCTTTTAAAACCGCTTGCCTGCCCAAAGTAAAATAATGGCTGATACTGCTTTTTAACCTGAACTGATAGGCATTGGCTTTTATTGAGTCGTACAGGCTTGCAAAATTAAAAGCCGGGTTTTGCCTGTCTTTCAACCTCAGGATATCATTATTGCGTTTTACCTGTTTGGTGCCTGCATTTACCTGCAGCAAAACATCCCAGCCACGGCGGGGGTTAAACCTGTAATTAGTGTTGTTATATGCATAATCCAGCCCAATATTTATGCTGCTAACATCTAGTATGGAGGGCAATTGCTTCGAATTTTTAACGGCGTTTGTATCTACAAAAGTTACATTGGTTTGTAGCGATTGCAATATGATTTTACCGGTTTGCCTGGCACTTAATTCGTACAGCGCCCCTACCCTTGCGTTAATATTTACCCACTGTGTATCCTTTTTAAAAAGTTCAAAACCAAAATCGAGGCCAAAGGCCGATTTAAAAATATACGGCTGCTGGTATTGCAGGTTAATCCGTGGCGATTTAAACTGGATTTGCTGCCAGTTAATACCAATGGTTTCCCCGGCAGCCAATGCATTTTTAAGGTTAATATTCGCTTCTCCCGTTATCATTAATTTGCTGCTGCCACTCTGTGCACTTGCCGGCAAAAGCCCCAGCAACACATACACCTGACTGCTCCGTTTTGGTTCCAAAAAAAGATTTACAACAGAGCCGCCGGTAAGCATACTTAGCCGCCATGGTGCCGCTTCCTGCAAAAAAGGTAATTCGTTAATCCGCTGGCTAATGCCATCGAGGCTCTGCTTATTGTACGCCGAACCATTGGCAATACGCAGGTAACGTTGCAAGTAATAAGGATTAATTTTCGCCTTACCTATTACATGCAGGCTGTCTATTTTATAATTGGGGCCAGGCTCTATTTTGTAAATGGCATTCAGGTTGTTATTGATCCATTGCATACTGTCTAAAAGCACGGCAGCAAAGGGTTTCCCGGTATTTTCAAAATAATCCAGTAACTGGTTATTAATGTTTAGCAGATCGGCAGGCAGCGGTTTATTTTTCCATGCGATGCCACTTGCCGCCAATATTTTTTTTGCGCCTTCATTAGGTTTTATATTGTAAAAAGAAAACATACTGCCAAGAAACATTTTTACAAAAGCAGTGTCCTTACCAAAAGAAACCGAATCGGCCGAGGCCGAAAAAAAGCCCAAAGCAGCCATTTGTGCCGGCAATGTATTTACATAATCTATCGCCGGTTTTTGCGATGGAAAACTGGTTTTAAACCTGCCAGAATTATTAATGGCACTACTATCTGCAAAGCTGTACTGAACATGATATTGCCCCATGGCAATGCCAGAATAAGCAAGGAACAAGCCCAACAACAATTTTATTTTAAATAAATAGTTATGCATGTAACAATAGCTTTGCAATGTAAACAAGGAAGTACTAGAATTTTTAGGATTGTAT
>JAYUTQ010000347.1:0-7730 GCA_043755055.1 Chitinophagaceae bacterium
AAAAAGTAAAAACCGATACCAGAATTAGCAGTGGCACCACTTCGGTATCATTTGCAGCCATTAGTTTTTTAAAAGAACATTGTAATGGCCTTGCCAATAAAAAAATTGTACTGATTGGTACCGGAAAAATAGGCACCCATACCTGCAAAAATTTATTGGATTACACAGATGCTGCCACGGTAACGCTTATTAACAGAACCGATGCCAAAGCGATTGAACTGGCCAGCCAGTTACAATTGGCCACATTGCCTTACAGTCAAATGCATCAGGCCATAAGCGATGCAGATATCATCATTGTTTCTACCGCAGATACCAACCCGTTGGTAATGCCGGATTTATTGCCAGCCCAAAAGGAACAAGTACTCATAGATTTATCCATCCCCAACAATATCCATCCCAACTGTGGAATGGTGGCCAACAAGCGATTGGTAAATGTGGACGAACTTTCTACCATTAGTGATGCTACATTGGCCAGTAGAAAAAAAGAAATCCCACATGCGGAAGCCATTATAAAAGAACACATTGAACTTTTTATGGAGTGGCTGAACATGCGGAGGCATGCCCCGTATATCGCCGCTGCCAGGCACCAATTGTTGGGTTTGGAAAAGAGTAGCATGTTTAAAAATTACACCAAAACCCAGCCGCTGCTTTTTGTTCATCACCCAATAGAACAAAAGGTGCAAAAATCCATAAAGCACCTTGCAGAAAATATTAAGAAAGAAAACAGGGGTGGCTGCCATGTAATAGATGCCATCAACCATTTTATAACCCCTGGCACCAATTAAGTAATGAATACACCGGTAAGGATAGGAACAAGAGACAGCAAACTTGCCGTTTGGCAAGCCGTAACCGTACAGCAGGCTTTACAGCGAAACGGTATCGGCAGCGAACTTGTTTTTATAAAAAGTGAAGGCGATACCAACCTGATAACGCCGCTGTACGCTATGGGTGTACAAGGTGTTTTTACCAAAGCCCTTGATGCTGCATTATTGAATAACAAAATAGATATAGCCGTACATAGCATGAAAGATGTGCCGGTACAATTAGCACAGGGCGTGGCACAGGCAGCCATATTACAGCGGGGAAATACAGCCGATATTTTTGTGTGGAATGATATAGCTTTTAATGAATCCATTAATGAGTTGGTGCAAAACCCAATAGCGATAAGTAGTGAACTGATTGCAGAAAGTGAGGATTATAAAATTACGATGAGTAAGCAGGCTATAACAACACAGCCTTTTACTTTGGCCACCAGCAGCATTCGCCGAAAGGCACAGTGGCTGCATCGTTTTCCTAAAAGTACTATTGAAGATATTAGAGGTAATATTAATACCCGGCTGCAAAAGGTGCAGGACAATACACATTGGAACGGTGCCATTTTTGCCGCAGCAGGATTACAAAGACTAAACATTAACCCTAACCATGTAACAACCTTAGACTGGATGTTGCCGGCACCGGCACAGGGTGCTATTATGGTTGTTTGCAGGAGTGCGGATACTGAATTATTACAAAGCCTGACAGCTTTAAATGATGCAGACACCGCCATTTGCACTAAGGCCGAAAGAGACTTTTTGAAAACATTACTCGGCGGCTGTTCCACGCCAATTAGTGCATTGGCAACCATAGAAAACGAAACGATTCATTTTAAAGGAAACATTACCAAAACAGACGGATCGGCATCCATCACCATTTCTTTTACAGCGGATATATCGAGTGCAGATACGGTGGGTGAAAATGCAGCGAAGCTATTACTGAAGCATGGCGGATATGCGTTTGTAGATTCGTTTGTATAAACAACACAATATGCATTGTTGCAATGTTTTACTTTTATTATGAATTTTACGATGCATGTATTGATGGTACAAACGAACCATGAATTATAGAGACTTAGTTGCGGAGAGGCACCCTTCTCCGCAAGTAGAAGGGAGGGGATGAGGCAAATTGCATGATTTTCCAAAGGCTTAGTATTTGGAATTAACACACATAACAAACAAAACAATATTACCAGGCCACTGTTACACAAACAGGGCTGCATAAAAGCATAACCAACAACATGTTACAAAACGATTTATTACTACGGGTTTTAAAAGGCGAACCAACAGAAAGGGTACCCGTATGGATGATGCGGCAGGCAGGAAGATACTTGCCTGAGTACATTGCCATTCGTGAAAAATATAGTTTTTTCGAACGCTGTCAAACGCCTGAACTAGCGGCTGCCATTACGTTACAGCCCATTGATATTGTGGGTACAGATGCAGCTATTTTGTTCTCGGATATTTTGGTGGTGCCACAAGCCATGGGTCTTGAAGTGCAATTGATTGAAAGCAAAGGCCCGTTTTTGCCCAATCCCATTCTTACAGAAAACGACCTGAAACGCATCCGTGTGCCCAACGTAGACGAAAGTCTCGGCTATGTTTTTGATGCCATTAAACTAATTAAAGAACAACTGAATGGCCGTGTGCCACTTATTGGTTTTGCCGGTGCGCCGTGGACTTTACTCTGCTATATGGTAGAAGGAAAAGGCAGTAAAACTTTTGACAAGGCCAAGGCATTTTGCTACACCCAACCGGCGTTGGCACATACGGTGTTGCAAATGATTACCGATACTACCATTGCCTATTTGCAAGCTCAAATAAAAGCCGGTGCAGATACCGTTCAGATTTTTGATAGCTGGGGCGGCCTGCTTAGCAAAGCTGATTTTGAAACATGGAGTTTACAATACATACGACAAATAGTGGCGGCTGTAAAAGATATGGCACCGGTAATTGTGTTTGCAAAAGGCGCCTGGCATAGCTTTAAAGAAATTAAAGAAACCGGGGCTAGTTGTCTTGGTATCGATTGGTGTACGGAGCCATCCGTGGCCCGGCAATTTGCCGGATTTGACGTAGTGCTACAAGGTAATTTTGACCCAGCTAAACTGCTGGCACCCATACCCGTAATAGAACAGGAAGTACATACCATGTTGGAAAAATTTGGCGGCCGCAATCATATTGCTAACCTTGGCCATGGCATATTGCCCAATGTACCTGTGGCCCACGCCAAAGCCTTTGTAAATGCGGTAAAAAACTGGAAACCCAATAACTAAGCAGGCATGTATTTATACCTCAAAGCGATACATATCATTTTTGTGGTTACCTGGTTTGCCGGGCTTTTTTATATGCCCCGGCTATTTATTTACAACCGTGAGGCACAGGATAAAGAACCTGCCACAACTTCTATATTAACCGCTCAGTTTCAGATAATGATGAAGCGGCTTTGGTACGGCATTACATGGCCATCGGCAGTAATTACTTTTATTATGGGACATTGGGTTTTGGTAAAAGGCGGCTGGCATATAATCATGCTACAACCCGAAGGCCGCTGGATGCTGATCAAATACATCCTTGTTTGGCTGTTGTATGGCTATCATTTTTCACTTCAATTCATTTTAAAAAAACAACTGGACGGCAAGTTTACTTACAGCTCACAACAACTCCGGCTCTGGAACGAAGTGGCCACCATTTTCCTGATTGCCATTGTGTTTTTGGTTTCAGTAAAACAAGCCATCAGTTTTATATGGGGTATTGGTGGTTTGCTGGTGTTGATTATCGTATTAATGACAGCTATAAAGCTGTATAAAAAGGTTAGGAGTAAATAGGCTTTTTTTAACCCATCGAAAGCCGTTCCCTGATGAGGCGACATTGGTCCCGTACTTACACATTGGCGTCAAGCTAACTATGAATATGGAGAGTGTATCGGCGGGGTTTTCACACTAAACGACCCTTGATTATCAGCGTGTAACTGTGAAACCCCGACGTGGTCGGTATCTATAATTGTCAGCCAGCCCCACTAAGATTAAGTGTAGGCTAGCGATTAAGATATGGGGCAGTCAAAATTTACGGTGTTCGTTACACGTCGGGGTTTCATTGTAAGTTGTTGAAATTTAAAGTGGCCGCTTGTGAAAACCCCTCCGGCACCGTTCTGATTTTTTAGGGAATAAATTGGCTACAATCCTTTACTGTAATGCATATTGGCTAATTTGGTAAAAATTAGCTTGACGCCAATGCGTACTTACAGTATTCAGCTGATTGCTACTATTGAACATGATTAGTCCCCACCTTTTCGGGAAACATATTTCATTTATAGTAAGACATATTATGGTGGTTCTAAAAAAACACAAAATGATAATTCCTCAATAAAATTTCCAACCCAATGATGCAAAATCTCCGATAAATGATTTTCTTGCACCTTAAATTTTTAATACACCAATTATGAAAAAATTAATAACGGTCTTATTTGCCTTATGTGCAATAGCCACCATACAAGCCCAACCACCTAAAGGGGACGCAAATATCGGCGATACTTACGGTGCAAAAATCAGCGGCGCCGATGCTGTTGCCCTTTCTGAAGCACAAGCCAAAGTACCAGAAAGCGGAGATTCGGTAGACGTAAAGATTAAAGCTGTAGTAACCGATGTGTGCTCCAAAAAAGGATGTTGGATGAAGGTAAAAATCAATGATACAGAGGAAGCTTTTGTTAAAATGAAAGATTACGATTTCTTTATACCCATGGCTGCCATTGGCAAAACAATCGTAATAGATGGCAAGGCTTTTGTAAAAACCACATCTGTTAGCGAATTAAAACATTACGCTCAGGATGCTAAAAAACCAAAGGCCGAAGTAGATGCCATTAAAGCTCCTAAAAAAGAATTAAGACTATTGGCCAGCGGCGTAGTAGTAGTAGAATAAACAAAATAATAGCCTGCCGCATAACCTGATAATTTTGGTAATAATAAAGCCCACTGATAAGGTGGGCTTTATTATTACCATTACTTTTTGTAGCTAATCAATTTAATTAATGCACCTCATTTAAAACCCCGGGCAACGCATTTTATAGGCATTTACAGCCCTGCTGCTGATAAATGATTTATAGTTTAATGTAAGCTCAAAGCCGCCACGGCTCTGCGATGCAGTCCTTAGCTTACTTACATTTGCATCGTAACTAAGACCAACACTAAACTGGTGATGGTCTAACCTGAGAACAGGAATAAACGCATCATTCCATCTGTACAAGGCCCCGAAACTGATGCTTGTTTTGTCATCCATATCGTCGTACTGTACAAGGTCGTAGGTGTAAAATGCGCCACCCATAAATTGTCTGTGGCCACCTTGGGTAAAATAATCGGCAAACATATTGATGCGGCAATAATCTGTAGCGGCAAATGCCATTCCTGCATTAAAGGCCCATTTATAATTGAGCGTAGAAATGCTGTCTGTAGCTACTTCAAATCCAACTTTTGGCTTATTAAAATGATACAAACCTGCACCAACATAAAAAGAACCATCTGCACCAAAAGGCGATGTGAGTGAAATGCCGGCTGATAGATCCATATAATTTTTTCCTGTTCTGTTAAGTACTTGTCTTGTAGGGTTGGTGGCTGAATACTGGCCATTTACAAACTGGTCGTCCCACTTTAATTGTGTGGGATCAAACTGGCTTGTAACCACACCGCCCATAAATGCTGCTGATAGGTATGCTCCTTCTTCTCCGTTCAAATTGCGGTGGTAACTCAGTACAGGCAATACCTGTAATCGGCTCAGCCTGCTGTCACCAGCCACATCATATGTAGTTTGCATACATACGGTAAAATGATCATACGTATTGGACAGCGGAAACTTCATTTCGGCACTAATGCCGCCGGTTTTATAAGGAACCGTTACGCTTTGCCATTGGCTGCGGTACACACTCTGCACCCTTACATCGCCATTAAAAATGCCTGCCAGTGCAGGATTGCGGAGTAATGGCAATTCGTAAAACTGAGAAAAATTGATGTCTTGTGCTGTTGCAGATGCAGTGGTGTAAAGCGCTGCGATAAATATGGTGAATTTTTTCATTGTTATGTTTTATTTCTCCCAAGGCTAAAGCCTTGGGTTGGTAAATCTTTCTTATTAATATTAATAACTCTCTTTTTTCTCCCCACTTTCCTAACCCAAGGCTTTAGCCTTGGGACTGAGCTGGGACTAAGCCAAGATGGAAATAAATACAAGACTAAAACTATCCATGCTGTTCATCAAACCCGTGGCTCTTTAAGAAAAGATGTTGCTCTTCCTCAAACGACTGTTTTGCATGATGTTCTTTTTGGATAGAGATATAATTTCTTACTCTGCCAATGCCTCTATTACTAACCGAGGCTGCAAAAAATTTATCAGCCCATTCAAAATGCTGTAACAGAATACCACTCTTATTAATCCATCGAGCCGACTCCCCCTTAATCAGTTGCATTTGTTTTGAAATACTGTATTCCGGATTCAACCGCATCAAAGCATGGATATGATCCTCATGGCCACCAATTTTTTCTAAAAAAATCTGCTTTTCATGGCAGTTATAATGGATGTGGTCACACACTTTGCTTAGTACATTATCTGTTAATACTGGTACTCTGTTCTTTGTTGCCCATACTGCATGTATCCAAATTTTAATGTACGACATGGTGTTGCGTTTTATCCCCAAGGCTAAAGCCTTGGGTTAGTAATTCTGTCTAATTATTTTTAGAAATTTTTAGTTCGCTATCTACTTTTCTAACCCAAGGCTTCAACCTTAGGAACCTGGGTTAGTAATTCTGTCTAATTATTTTTAGAAACTTTCAATTCGTTACCTACTTTCCTAACCCAAGGCTTTAGCCTTAGGAACTTGGGTTAGTAATTCTGTCTAATTATTTTTAGAAACTTTCTATTCGTTACCTACTTTCCTAACCCAAGGCTTTAGCCTAGGGAGCTTCAACCAATCATCGCACCAGCGTTACGTTCCCTTTATACACATACGTTCCGCCGGCAGTACACACGGCTTCTGCTGTATATACATATACATCAGGATTAGCCTGTACACCGTTTATCTTTCCATTCCAGCCTTGTAGCGGATCGTTGGCATTAATATTACTCCGTTCAAAAACCAATTGACCCCAGCGGTTAAACACCCTAAAGTACTTTACCTGTGCTATGCCTTTGGCTCTTACCATTAAAATGTCGTTGATACCATCACCATCGGGGCTAAACGCATTAGGAATAAACACCTGCGAAATATCGCAATTCACTTTAAAAGAAATAGTATCAGATGCAGCGCATCCATAAATGTTTTCCACTTCTAATTTGTACAAAATATTGGTATTGATGGTAGCTACAGGATTACCACAATTGGTACAGCTCAAATCTCTTGTGGGTGTCCAGCGGTAAGTTGCAATCGGGCCACCTGTTATAACTGCATTCAGGTTAATATTTGTGCCGGCAACCACAGTGGCACCTGTACCCAAATCTACCGTAGGATATTGGCCCACAGCCACCCTTACAAATCCGGTATCACTGAAACAGTTGAATTGATCAAAGCCAAAAACCCGATATAATGTGGTACTGAGTGGTGTAGAAATGGGGTTAGGGACATCACTCCTGTCGAGGCCGGCAGAAGGGTTCCAGGAGTACCTGAAAGCCCCGCCGGCAAAGAGCTGGCTGCTCTGTCCAATACAAATAGTATCGTTGTTTGAAACGCTGATATCGAAAGGTTGAACGACTTCAACGGTGATAGAATCAGTGGTTCTGCAATTGGCACTATTGCTACCCGTAACTGCATATGTAGTGGTGAATTTGGGATTGGCAACCGGATTACTACATGTAGTGCAGCTTAAATTTTGTAAAGGACTCCATTGCCATGAATTGGCTCCGGTAGCGTTCAGCTGAATCGATTGCCCTAAACAAATTCTC
>JAYUTQ010000348.1:0-1533 GCA_043755055.1 Chitinophagaceae bacterium
TGGGCTTCCGTCGGTCATAATAAAAACGAGGGGCATCCAATCACCTTTCTGAGTTTCGGAACCTTTCATTACTTCGGCGTCAGCTTTTTGGCAGAGCATTTCAAGGGCTGCGCCAAGATGGGTAGGGCCACTATCTGGGGTTACAATTTCAGGCAGTTGTACACTCTCCAGTTCAGTTAAAGGCAAAATGTCTTTTACATCTCTATCGAAAGTAATGATGCTGAGGTACACCGATTCCAAAGCAAATGGATCTTGCCGCAGCGAATTAACCATAGTTTGCAGGCCTACTTTTACGCTTTCAATGGGCTCTCCTTTCATGGAGCCGGAGGTGTCGAGTACAAGATATACGGGGAGTCGTCTCAAAGGGAATTTACGATTTACGATTTGGGAATTACGATTTTGTTGTTTGGATTTTTTTAGTAGAGACGCCATGCTGGCGTCTGAATGTAACCGATAATAGCTAAATTGTAGCAATCAGTTAAACGGAGTCCCGTAATGCTACGGGATTTATAACGTTCGCCAATGTCGCTCAATCAGGGCTTTGCGGCTGGGCTAAAAAGAATTGAAACACTATAGTTTTTAATCTCTAATTTGAAAAAAAGAAGCCTCACCCCAACCCCTCTCCTGGCGGAGAGGGGCAAAGCCGAACGCTTTTTACACCACCACATTCACCTCCGGTGGAGGCGGTGGCAACTCGTCTAATCCGCCTACTTCTTTGCCGGTTTCTATTTTTTGGCTGGTGGTACCAATGCTGGCACTTACCCATTTAAAGAAGGCTTTGATGGTAGCACTATCAGCCGTATCTAACTGCACCACGGTGTCGGTAATATTTTTTAGCGTACTGGTATTGGCACCCTGGCCGGCGGCACAGGCTACTACCATGCCAAACCTGCGTTTTTTAAACTCGTTGATGCCGCTTTGTACATCATCGGTGGGTTCGCCATCTGTCATCAGGAACACAATTGGTTTCCAGTCGCCTTTTACTTCGGCAGTGCTTTTGGCTACTTCTGCATCGGTTCTTTCGGCCAATAATTTTAAGGCAGCGCCTAACGATGTGGTGCCATTGGCTACCAAATCGGGCTGTTGAAAACTGCTTAACTCGGTAAGTGGAACCACCTGCTGTGCAGTGCTGCCAAAGGTGATAACACTGAGGTAGGCGGTTTCCAGAGCATACGGATCCTGCCGCAACGTGGATACCAAAACCTGCACACCATTCTTAACAGCTTCTATAGGTTCGCCATGCATGGACCCTGAAGTATCCAGCAATAAATAAACGGGAAGACGACGCATTTGATTTATGATTTATGATTTATGATTTTTATTACGTGTGTGGTGAGTGGTGAATTTATTGTTGCCTATTATTCCTTTCTTATGATTATAGTTCCTTTACCAGTTTTTCAACTACAAGTTTTCCCATCGTTTTAATATTGTCATCATACTGTACCAGGTATTCAGATAAGGCCGATGTCCAGCTTTTGAACATACCCAGATTTTGTCTGTCGGATGGGTAAGGTATTGTAATGTATCCATTTT
>JAYUTQ010000349.1:0-3382 GCA_043755055.1 Chitinophagaceae bacterium
GAGCAATGCCAAATATCCGGTACAGATTATATGGGCCGGTAAGCCCTATCCTGTTGATTATCCTGCCATCAGCGACTTTAATCATCTGGTACATTTAAGCAAGGGTTATAAGAATGTTGCGGTTTGCATCGGTTACGAACTTGGCCTTAGCAAACGCTTGAAACAAGCTTCCGACATCTGGCTAAATAATCCACGGGTGCCCCGTGAAGCAAGCGGTACAAGCGGCATGACGGCTGCTATGAATGGTGCTGTAAATTTTAGCACTAATGATGGCTGGATTTGTGAATTCATTAATAGTGGCAACAACGGTTTTTTGGTACCGCCGGTAGATTACGAAAATATGCACGTACAGCAGCAAGATGAGTACGATCTTAACCAACTATACGAAATACTGGAAAAACAAATACTACCACTTTACTACGAACATAAAGATACCTGGCGTCAGGTAGTTAAAAATGGCATGAGGGATGTTCGCTATCAGTTTGACAGTAACCGGATGGCAGCAGAATACTACGAGATTATGTACAAATAAAAACACCCTAGATCCCCCGGTGGGGATGACAAGTGGTGAAATATAGAAAGCCTCCGGCATTAGCCGGAGGCTTTCTTATTGCTTTACTTACCGGAAGTAATGTTTTGCTACTTCGGTATTGTTGATTTCCTTAAAAAGCTACTTCTTTGATAAAATTCAGTCTCTTGCTTCCTGCGAATACCACAGAAAATTGATGACTGAATGCTTCATTTCCGGATAATTTTATTTTAGCTTTAACACAAATATGATAAACATGATGAATAAATTAAAAAAACACCTGCTGCTTTTTACAAGCTTTTGTTTTTTGGCTTCCGGTGCTGTGTGGTCGCAAACAACCAATATTGGAGAAATACTAAAAGACCCCACCAATAACTATTTCACCATTACAAAAAAGGCAGATGCCTTTTTTGCCCAACATGGCACAATTGGTACCGGCTGGAAAGAATACCACCGCTGGAAGTTTTTGGTAAAAAACAATATAGAGGCTGATGGTTCCCTCCCCGATTTTGTAGTAAATAACCAATTGGCCTTAGACAGCTATAAAAGCAATAACCCTCAAAACCCGGGTATAGAGGCAGGCGTAGCCACATGGATACCACTTGGTCAGCCAAACCCAACTATTTTACCCGGAGATGCTCAAAATGGTGTAGGCCGAACCAGCAGCCTTGATTTTGTAGGTAGCGATATTTGGGTAAGTACACCCGGTGGTGGTATGTGGTTCGGCGATTTTGTAGGTGGCAGTACGTATAACTGGACTGCCAAAACCGATGGCATACCCAACCTAGCCGTGCAGGATATAGAAATAGCCCCTACCAATACCAATATTATGTATGCCCTTACCGGTGCTGTAGGCGGAGCGTCGGGTTATCGCAGTACCGGTGTATTAAAAAGCACCAATGCAGGTACCACATGGGCTACCACCGGGCTTACTTTTCCGGAAACGGGCGGTGTAAAAGGCTATAAATTATTGGTTAATCCAGGTAACTCAAACATAGTGTGGGCCTGTACAGATAATGGCCTCTATCGAACTACCGATGGCGGCACCACCTGGGCCCTCGTAACCTATTCCACCACCACTGGAGGCGCTCAAATTAATCTTTCAACGAATGCCTACGACCTTGTATATAAGCCAGGTAGTAGCAGCATTATGTATGCTACCAGCAATGGACCCTATTTTTATACAAGTAGCGATGGTGGGGTAACGTTTTTAAGAGTCGACAGAACCGCGGCCGGTTTACCTACAACCGGCGATAGAATACAAATTGGTGTTACAGCTGCCAATAGTAATTACATTTATCTCTTATATGGCAATGGCACTAATTTTCAGGCGCTGTATCGGAGTACAAATGGTGGTACAAGTTTTACTTTACGTAGTACCACACCCAACATACTTGGCAGCCAGGCCTGGCGTAACATTTGTATTGCTGTATCTCCAACTAATACAGAAGACCTGTATGTAGGCGGTTTGGATATTTACAAAAGTGTAAATGGCGGCACCGGCTGGACAAAAATTTCTGATTGGACAGCATCCAGTACCGCTAACTTTAGTCATGCCGATATTTTTGAACTAAAATGCGATGGTACCTATTTATACGCCGCAGGTGATGGCGGTATTTACCGTATGACACGCAGCACCGATACCTGGACAAGCCTGATGACCAATATGCAAACAAGCCAGGTATATCGTTTAGCTGTAGACCCCACTTCGGCCGCAGCTTTTGTTACTACCGGTTTGCAGGATAATGGTACTTACCGCAATACCGGTGCTCAATACTTAAGCATTGGCGGGGGTGATGGTATGGAAAGCGTTATCAATCCTTCTAATACAAACGTTATTTATCTATCCAGCCAAAACGGAAATTTTTCAAGAAGCGATGACGGCGGTGCTACCAATAGCTTTATTAGAGGTGGTGCCGGTAACTGGACCACACCTGCCGTACTCAGGCCGGGCAATCCTACCCATATCTATATTGGTTACACTAATATCGATTATAATACTACTTCAGGCAGCGGCGGCTGGAGTACAATTGCAACCGGGTTTTCAAGCGCCATAGAATCTCTGGAATTTGCACCTAGTAACAATACAATATTGTACGCAACAGATGGCGCATCTGTAAGGCGTTTTAATTTAAGCGGTGGGGTTTGGGGCACCACTACTATTACCGGCAACCTGCCTGCTATAACTAACATAACCGAACTGGCAGTAGACCCAACAGATGCTAACCACGTAGTGTTGTGTGTTGGCGGATATACAGCCACCAGAAAGGTGTACGAAACTTTTAATGCAAATTTAGCCAGCCCTACCTGGGCATCTATTGTACGTAACTTGCCCAATGTGCCGGTTAACTGTATTGTGATGAATAATGATGCCGCCAACTCTATCTATATCGGTACCGATATTGGCGTTTTTGTAACCAACGACAACAGGGTAAACTGGATCATGTATTCCAGTGGCCTGCCCACTACAAGGGTATACGATCTTGAAATTAATAATGCACTAGCTACCGACCGGATTTATGCAGCTACATTTGGAAGGGGCGTTTTTTATGCTGAAACATATACAGGATGCGCAACCAATGCAACATTAACAGGCAGTATAACGGGTCTTAATTACAGCGAAGTTTCAAGCGATATTAACTCTACCCAAATTATCTCTGGCGGAGATGGCACTTCAATTGGTTACAATGCCGGCAACTCAGTTACACTTACCCCGGGTTTTCATATAAATTCAGGTTCCAAGCTCGAAGCCTATATACAAGGCTGTACCAGTTCCGGCACACCGCCAAGGCCATTAAAACTTAGTGCTCCTGCAAAAAAAGAAACAGGCGAAAAACCAGTTTTCAATAAGGA
>JAYUTQ010000350.1:0-3381 GCA_043755055.1 Chitinophagaceae bacterium
TTATGGAACATCCCGGTTATTCGGGACCCGGGGCTACTGTTGTTAAACCCTTTTCAGGGTTACAAGATTGGACTATTTAAAATGTCCATTTGGTATAAATTAGAATCGCACCTTAACGATTTTTAGGCTGTAAAAAGATTGTTTCTCTATCTTCAACTTTTACCTACCCCTCCTTTTTATGAAAGTAGAAAAGCCCGAACGGTTCCAAATGCCGGTTACGCTTAAAAATATTCTTATTGGCGTAGTTACTACCGTAGCTGCCTCGGCCATAGTGTGGTGGCTGGGTTTTAATAATAACAAAGCCAACGAAAAAGAAAAGCAAAAGGAAGCCACTTACAAAACCCTGGAAACCCTTGACCGATACGACCGGCTGTATGCCGAAACGATGGAAGCCATTGATTGCAGAAAAATTACAAGTGGCTCCACTTATATGGAAGAAGAAGATGGCGACATGATGCTGAACCAAACCACCAACAATATTGCCACCCTTACAGACTTAAAAAATGAGCCGGATATTGATATAGATGTAAAAGCATTACTGCAAAGAAGGATTACCTATTACAATGCAATAAAAAATGAAATCACCAAATTCATGACAAGGATTATTCCATTGGGAAATTCGGAGGCAGATCAGGCAGCGGCGGTTGGCTTCAATAAAAAATTTCAGGATAGGATAGAAGAGTTGCAACAAACAGAACTGCAACCCACTATTGATTTATTTCAATCAATAGAAAAAAAATATGGCAAAGAAATTCCGGGGGTAAGAAGAAGCCTGGAGCTAACTGAAACCAACCTTGCAGCAATCTGGAAAACCGGCAACAATGCATCCATTACTTTACAGAATGATGGCAAAATGGTAAGCAAAGTGGAAGCCGATCTTTTTAATGGCACCTGGACATTGAGTAAGGACACCATAAAAATCCGGTTTGAGGATGGCGACGATAACGCATTAATTGTAAAACAACTCACTGCTAAAATGCTGTATTATAAAATAGCCGGAGATACAATTTTTACTTCTGCCTGTCGTAATTAAGAACTAAAAACACATCCCCATTTACTACAAAACCCAGCCTTTTTTGCTGGGTTTTGTAATATAGACTAATGGTCATCCTATTTTTTTCGGGTACTCACCATCTCCATAAATATCGTTTCTTTTCCATCCATGCCTGCACCATACATTTCTATTTTTTGGGTGTTGGCATCTGTAAAAACAATCACCTCTCTCATGTCGCTGTCCATGCCCGTCATTGGGTCGGTTTGCTTTCCTTTTAGGTTAAGGGTTTTGGTGGCAGCATCATACTGTCCGGTTAAGTAAACAAAGCCCGAACTCATATTGTCTATCCAGGTACTTACAAATATTTTTTTTGCATTATCATAGCCCAACGTACTTATACCTTCATGAGGCATCCCCATCATAGTGCCTTTATAAGTGCCGGTTTGGTATAGGCCACCCAGTACGGTTTTGTTAACCATTGTAGCAGTACTTTTTGTTGGCGGTGCAGCAGGATCCATCCACTGGGTTACATCTGCTGTCCAAATGCCATCGGTTGAAGTTATCCATTTGTGCATTTCGCCAGGTGTTTTAAAATCGTTCCATGCCTTCATTGCAGCTGCCTCATCCATGGGTGGTGGCGGGGTGGTGGCTTCTTTAGCCGTTTCTTCCTTTTTAGGTTCGGCCTTTTTTTCGCCGCCATCGGTTTTTGGGTCGGCGGTATTGTTACATGCGGCCGCAAAAAATAAAAATGCACTAAGTGCTAACGCAGTTCGTTTCATAAGTAGTAATTTTTAGGTAAACAAGGTAAAACAATTCTTTTAAGCTACAAGAGCCAAGAATCAAGGTTCAAGACACAAGTATTAAAAATCAAAAACGGCTACCCACATTTCGATACATCTATCTTGGACTTTAGACCTTGAGGCTTGATTCTTGGCTTCTTGAACCTTGTGGCTTGCCCCCTAAACCTTTATTCAAAAATTTACCCACAACCAACTCCGCTGCAACTCAATTGTTACCTTCGCCACTATGCAGGATTATTTAAAAGAACTGAACGAACAGCAAAAAGAAGCGGTGCTACATAATGAAGGCCCACTCATGATTGTGGCCGGTGCCGGCAGCGGAAAAACCAAGGTTTTAACTACAAGAATTGCCCACCTCATGGGCTATCATCATGTAGATGCATTTAATATACTGGCCCTTACATTTACCAATAAGGCTGCGGCAGAAATGAAGGAAAGGATTGAAAGAACCCTTGGCAATAACGAGGCCCGCAGTCTTTATGTAGGAACCTTCCACAGCGTTTTTGCCAGAATTTTAAGAGCCGAAGCACACCATATTGGCTACCCCAACAACTTTACCATTTACGATACCGACGATAGCCGCAGCGTAATTAAAGCCGTAGTTGGCGAAATGAATCTGGACGATAAAACCTACAAACCCAACCTTGTAGGTAACAGAATCAGCAGTGCTAAAAATGCCCTTGTTAGCCCGGCCGAATATGCCATGGATAGCACTTTGCAGCAAGAAGACCAACGCAGTAACCGGCCCATGATTGCAGCTATTTATCTGGCTTATGTAAAAAGGTGTTTTAAAAGCGGCGCCATGGATTTCGACGACCTGCTGTATAAAATGTATGAACTGCTAAGCACCAACCCCACTGTGCTGCACAAGTACCAGCACAAGTTTAAATACATTTTGGTAGATGAGTATCAGGATACCAACACTACCCAATACCAGATTGTAAAACTGCTTGCTGCTGTGTACGAAAATATATGTGTAGTTGGCGATGATGCCCAAAGCATCTACAGCTTTCGTGGAGCCACCATCGAAAATATTTTACAGTTTCAAAAAGATTATGAAGATGTAAAAGTGGTAAAGCTGGAACAGAATTACCGCAGCAAAAGCAATATTCTTAACGTGGCCAACGAGGTCATCAGCCGCAATAAAGGGCAAATACCAAAGAACCTGTGGACCAACCAGGAAGCTGGTGAAAAAATAAAACTGGTACGTGTAGCCACCGACAATGAAGAAGGTAAATACGTGGCCGATGCCATACAGGAACAGAAGTTGCGCAACCATTATAACAATAAAGATTTTGCCATATTGTACCGCACCAATGCCCAAAGCCGTGCATTTGAAGAAAGCCTTCGGCGGATGAATATTGCGTATCGTATTTACGGTGGCATCAGCTTTTTTACCCGAAAAGAGATAAAAGACTACGTGGGCTATTTACGCATCATTGTAAATAGTAACGATGAAGAAGCGCTGAAACGTATCATCAATTATCCGGTTCGTGGCATTGGTAAAACCACCATGGAAAAGGTGGCTATTGTGGCTAACGAACAAAACATAACTATGTACGAAGTGCTGGAAAAGGCCGCCGGATA
>JAYUTQ010000351.1:0-1530 GCA_043755055.1 Chitinophagaceae bacterium
AGCCTACATTATCCTAAGCAAACCTTCAGCAGAATGTACCGGTAACTTTTTTATTGATGAAGATGTATTGGCTGCCGAAGGCATTACCAATTTGAGTAAATACTCTGTAGTGCCCGGGGCGCAGTTGTATCCAGATTTGTTTGTGTAGTTTGGTTTTCGCAAAGACGCAGAGGAGCAAAGACGCTAAGGAATAGAATAAAATCTTTGCGGCTTTGCTCCTCTGCGTCTTTGCGTGGTAAACCCTAAAGCTTGTAATTTTTGTAATCGAAAGGCCTTTTACCGCCCGTTATCAATGCAATAAAATTTTTGAACCGTTCTTTAAAAGGCAGGTTGGCTTTACCAGGTTCGTAGTCGAAACTCCAGTTAGCTTGTCCAATTCTCTTTTGCATGACTGAAGGGTGCGTACCGGTAAATTTTTTAAGTACCTGCGTTTGGTCGTACGCAAAAGGGCCGGCGTTTTCCTGGTTCATTTTTTGGGTCCATTCATCACCATTCCAAAGGCCACCGCTATTGTTCCATTTGGCTTGCATAGCCAACGGCTCCCTTACCCAGCCATAATGGTACATGGCAGCATTGGCGGGCTTTACACGTAATTTTTCGTTCGGCTTTTTACGAAAACCCTGGGCATCTTCGTAACTAAAAATGTCCTTGTTATTGCGAACAACACGAATCTCGTTACGGTACCATTTGCTACTGCTGCCTGCCAGTTGGTAGCTGCCGTAAAAATGAACAAAGTCGAAAAGCAGGCCTTCAACTGTTGCATCATCTTTCCAGCGAAGCATACTTTCTTTTAGCGGCGCATGGTATTTTTCATGCAGCACTTCGTCGCCCTGAATGTAAATGCACCAGTCGCTTTGCCAAGTAATGGCTTCAAAAGCTTTGTTGGTTTCATCTGCCAGCACACGGCCTCCATACTTCAGGCTTTCGTTCCAAACAGTGTCTATAATGATAATTTTTTCAGGGTCTATGGCAGCTACCAGATCTCTTGTATTGTCTTCGCCTGCACCTACTGCTACCACTAATTTATCTACCAATGGCAAAATACTTTTCAGCGATTCCACTATAGGGAAATCATATTTTACAGCATTGCGGATAAACGAAAAACCGGTAACGGTCATGTGGAATTTTTAGGGCTAAGGTAGGAGTATTTCAGGGTGGAAGCCTTGTTGTAAACATATCGGCTATCGTTCGTAAAGTGCAAGTTAAAGGCACACAGATGATAAAGAAAAGATGGAAGAACACGGATTTTTTAATCTGCTTTGCAGAAAAATTGGATTCTAAAATTTAGATTATGCTGCTTTTTATTCACTTTCCCTTTGCTGCCACCATTAATGCAGCGGCAGCCATGGCACCATCTTTAAGTATGGCAGTCATACTATTCATTTTTGCCGCCTCATCTGCGGCATTCATAAAGCCGGGCACATGTATGGTAACTATAATGATTATAAGAAGTAAAAAAAGCAGGTAACCGGCAATACGGCTTTGTTTATCGATGATGATAGCTATTGCCGCAAGAACCAATGTACCTCC
>JAYUTQ010000352.1:0-1530 GCA_043755055.1 Chitinophagaceae bacterium
ATTTTTGCCAGGCTTCCTCATCACGTATTTTTTCTTCTTTTAGCTTACACGAAGCAGCAAACACCATGGCTGCAATGCCTGTTAAACAAATGCTTTTTATCCGTGTCTTGCTAATTGTATAATCCACATCGGTAAATTTACAGGCAGAATGAAGAAAAAATTTCGTCATATTATTTTACTTGTGGGTTTAGTTACAGGTTGTTTTTGGGCAATAGCCCAACAGCCTGTTATAACACCAATTCATCCGGCTTATGGCGTAAATGATACTTTGGTGGTTTACGGTGCAGTAATGCCCGACGGATCTATAATACCAACCGGAATGCTATTAGATGCCTACTGCTATGGTAAAATGCCACGGTGGATGATGGAAAAAATGAAAGAATGGACCCGGCTTCGCAATGCAGTATATGTGTGCTATCCTTTTGCGAAAGAAGCAGGAAAAATCATCAACGAAGTAAACGCAAAGCTTGCCGGCGTAACCGATGAGAAAGAACGGAAGAAAATAATTAAGGCCCGGGAAAAGGATATGCGTAAAAATTTTACCAGCAAGATTACCAATCTCAGCGTATACCAGGGTAAAGTGCTGATGAAACTGATTAACCGTGAAACGGGCAATAATTGTTTTGAAATTTTAAAGGAATACAAGGGCGGCTTTAATGCCGTAGTGTACCAATCTGTTGCTTTTGTTTTTGGCAGTAATCTCAAACAATCTTACGACCCCACTAGTGCAGATAAAGACATAGAACAAATAGTAAAGGATGTGGAAAAACTGTATCGGGGTTAAATTCAGTTATCAGTTTTTCAATTGGCAGTTTGCCATGCTGTACATATCCAATCTACGTCTGGTATTCTTTCATAAAATCTTTCTGAATCTGCACCATCTGTTTAATCTTGCATTAATCCTGGTTAACATTGCACTATGAAAATAGACATACTTGCCTTTGCCGCCCACCCCGACGATGTAGAACTTGGTTGTAGTGGCGTACTGATGATGGAAAAATTGCAAGGCAAAAAAACAGGTGTAATAGACCTAACCATGGGTGAGTTGGGAACCCGTGGCACACCCGAAACCCGTTTTGCAGAATCTATTGCTGCCACTGCCATTATGCAGTTAGACGTTAGGGACAACCTGAAACTTGCCGATGGTTTTTTCCAAAATGATAAGGCCCATCAGTTAGAGGTAATATGGGCCATACGAAAATACCAGCCCGAAGTTATTTTGTGCAATGCACCATCCGACAGGCACCCGGACCATGGCCGTGGCCACAGGTTATTGCAGGAAGCCTCGTTTTTTGCCGGATTAAGAAAAATAGAAACCCTGGATAACGGTGCCCCGCAAACACCATGGAAACCTAAGTATGTATTCAGTTACATACAAGACCGGTACCTTCAGCCCAATTTTGTGTATGATATTACCCAGGTAATGGACCGTAAAATTGAAGCGATTAAGGCGTATGGCACCCAGTTTAACACCTCAGATAATAATGAACCCCAAACCTATATTTCCACTCCTGATTTCTTGGACAGCAT
>JAYUTQ010000353.1:0-1530 GCA_043755055.1 Chitinophagaceae bacterium
ATAAAAAACAGCATAGGCGTTTTGGATACCCGCAATGCGGGCCTTAATACGATTAAGCGTAAAATGGATAATGCCTCGGCCAATTTTAACCTGCGTCACGAATTTGACAGCACCGGTATGGAACTAACTTTCGATATGGATTATGTAGGGTACACTACCACCAATAACCAAATGTTCGACAACTATTTTTTTGATAAAAATGATGTGAAAAAACAGCCGGACGAACTGCTGAAAAGCGGACTGCCACAGGATATAAAGATTTACAGTGCCAAAACAGATTTTGTAAAGCCGATTAACAAAACCACCAAGTTTGAAGCGGGTCTTAAAACCAGTTTTGTAACAACAGATAACGATGCATTGTATCAAAACTGGTTAAACAATACATGGCAAACCGACCTTGGCCGCACCAACCATTTTATTTACAAAGAAAATATTAATGCAGCTTATGTAAATGCCAGTAAAGAGTTTAGTAAAAAATGGAGTGCCCAATTGGGTTTGCGGTTAGAAAATACAATTGCTAAAGGCAATCAGGTAACCGACGGCACTACGTTTGAGCGTAATTACACACAACTTTTTCCCACGGCCTATATTGGTTACAACCTTAACGAGAAAAATCAGTTTGTGCTTAATTATGGCCGCCGCATAGAACGCCCCGATTACGAAGACCTGAATCCTTTTTACAACTTTTTAGATAAATACACCTATCAGGTGGGTAACCCTTACTTAAGGCCACAGTTTACCAATGCTTTGGAGCTGAGCCATACCTATGGCGGTTTCCTTACCACCACATTAAACTATAGCTACACAAAAGATATTATGACCGAAATAGTGGAGCAGATAGACAGCACCAATACCACTTTTGTAAAGCAAAGTAATATAGCTACGCAAAAAAATATAGGCATCAGCATTAATGCCGGCATACCAGTAGCCAAATGGTGGAGAAGCAATGTGTACACCAATGTTTTTTACAATGATTATGAAGGTATTATTAACAATGGGGCCATTAGGGTTAATGCCACTTCGTGGAATATCAATATCAATAACCAGTTTACTTTTAAAAATGGTTGGGGAGCCGATTTAGGTGGAAATTACATGAGCCCCAACATTCGTGGCGTATTAGCGGCCAAAGGCATGGGCGTTGTAAATTTTGGAATCAGCAAGCTGGTAATGAAAAAAATGGGGACACTTAAGCTTGGCATCAGAGATCCGTTATACATACAGCAGTTTCATGGTTATAGTAAATACCAGAATGTAGATATAGACTTTAGAAGCCGAAGAGATAGCCGTGTGCTGAACCTTAGTTTTAGCTACCGATTTGGTAAACCAATAAAAGGTATAAAACAACGCAAAACCGGTGGGGCAAGGGATGAGCAAAGCAGGGTTAAAGGCGGTAATTAATTTAAATTCAATAAACTACAATTTCGGCATCAGTCAATCTTTTACAAAAGAGATTGGCTGATGTTTTTTTATGTATGGGCATTAATACTGTCCCAGGCATCAGGCAGTATATGTTGTTAATACGACCATGCT
>JAYUTQ010000354.1:0-3377 GCA_043755055.1 Chitinophagaceae bacterium
ACATCTTCACCTTCATTTTTCAGGTATTGTTGCAGGTCTTCATCCGAAAATTCTTTTAAAAACGCTGTAATATCTTCTTCTTTTACTTCCTGGTAGGCAATGGTATTGGCCTCCATATTTACCACTTCCCGGGTTAAATAATTCTCAATGGTAGTATCCGATAATTTGGACAGTTCTTCGTTAATATTAATTGCTACTGCCGGACCGATAACGGGTTTTTTATTAATAATACTAAATGTAGTAAAAGCTACTGCTCCGGTTAAACAGGCTGCTACGGCATATTTAAGCCAGTTCGTTTTTCTTTTTATTGAAACAACTTTTACCTCCGCAGTTGCAGCCTCTTCTGTAGCCGGCCGCAGGTTTTCAAAATATCCTTGCGGCACAAAATTTACAGGCTGCTTATCTATGGTGTTCAAAATGGGAGCCAGTTCTTCCAGTTCCTGCTGCACTTCCATGCCGTGTATTTTATTGAGTAAAATATCCGGCAGCGATTCAAAATAGCCTTGCGGAACGGCGGTTTCATTTTCTGCCTTGTAAATTTTATCCATTATTACATCAGCCAATCGTTGAAAATATCCGTTTGGTGTGGTATATGGAGTTTGTATAGAGGCATTTACAAGATGAGGAGCCATAGCATGGTTTTCATCCAGCCCAATTCTTTCCAAAACTGTAGCTGCAAATGTTTCAAAATATGCTTCAGGAAGTTTGTAAGGCATGGCCGCAGGCGTGTTTACTAATACCGGTGCTATGCTTTCTAATTCACTTAATATATGAGTGCGATTGTCCATTTCGTTATAAAGACTTTCTTATTTATTAAAGGTTTATCTATAGTAAAATTTTTTATGTTTCGGGCCGTTACCTCAAACATTGGTCAGTATAAATTCTTCTACTTTTTTAGCAGCATGATGGTAGCTTGCTTTTAGTGCTCCTTCACTTGTTTCCAGTATCCGGCTCATTTTTTCGTATGGCATCTCGTCGTAGTAGCGCAGGTTAAAAACGAGCCGCTGCCTTTCGGGTAATTTCTGTATTGCCAGTTGTAATTTCCACTCCAGTTTGTTGGCGTCGAAATTGGTATCGGCCCTAACTAAGTTTTCCAATCCATTTTCTTCATCGCTGAGGCTAACACTCGATTTACGTTTTTGCTGATCGAGGAAAGTGAGGCTCTCATTGGTTCCTATACGATATAGCCAGGTATATAGTTGGCTATCTTCTCTAAAATTTTCAAGGCCCTTCCACACTTTTATAAACACATTTTGCAGCACATCGTTGGCATCTTCATGCTGCACCACCATGCGGCGGATATGCCCGTATAGCTTTTCCTGGTATTTTTTAATGATGGCCGTGTAGGCCCTTTCTTTCGTGGAAGCATCACGAAACTGGTGTAACAATGTTTGATCGTCGAGGTGCATGCAGGGCAGTTTTTGGGAATGGGTAAACTATATTACACCTTTATAGACGAAGTTATTTTCGGATAGTTTAATTGGAAATGGTCAGTGGGTCATTTGGTCATTGGGTCAATGAGTCAGTGGGGGTCAGTGGGTCATTTGGTTACTAGTAATTCGTCCTTGGGGCAATATTCATTTGGCAAATTTTAATTACTGACTTACTGACCAAATGACAATTGACCTGTTTTATGGGCAGCCGCCAACCACCAGTACAATCTCTCCTTTTACCTGTTTTTCCCTAAAATAGTCAGCTACTTCTTTAAGCGTTCCCCGTTTGTTTTCTTCAAACTTTTTGGTGAGTTCGCGGCTTACACAGCACATGCGGTTTTCGCCGAAGTATTTGGCTATTTCGTCGAGGGTTTTTACAATACGCATGGGGCTTTCGTAAAAAACCATGGTGCGTTCTTCGGAAGCCAATTGGGTAAATAAGGTATGTCGTCCTTTTTTTATGGGCGGAAACCCTTCGAAGGTAAAGCGGTTAATGGGTAGGCCGCTATTAACCAAGGCCGGCACAAAGGCAGTGGCGCCGGGCAGGCACTCTACCTGAATATCGTTTTTTACACATTCCCTCACCAGCAAAAAAGCAGGGTCGCTAATGCCGGGTGTACCGGCATCGGTAAGTAATGCTATTTTTTTGCCCACCAAAAGCTGGTCTACCAGATGCTGCACTATTTTATGCTCGTTGTGCTGATGGTATGGCGATAGCGGTTTGGTAATAGCATAATGGTTGAGCAACACCGATGAGGTGCGGGTGTCTTCGCACAAGATTACATCGGCCTGTTTCAATATTTCCACAGAACGGAAAGTGAAATCGGCAAGGTTGCCTATAGGTGTTGGGACGATGTGGAGCATGGTTAATTAATGGGCAAATGAACAGATGTGCAAATATGCAATATTCAATGTTCAACCAACAATTTTTACGTTATTACCAAAAAAACTGATTGGGGAAGCATTGAAGATGTAAATAACACATTCAATAGTGTGAATGCTGTAGTAACGACCGCTATGTTTTCAATATCAAAGGCATGCTTACAGGCTGATTGCTTTGATAATTTTTGGTACAAGAACGGTATTTATACTATGGATAGGCAAACATGCCGAATACGACAAACTAAATAAACACGTAGGTGCCGCCAATGTGCAATACGAAAAATAATTTATCATGACAATCAAGAACGAAAAACATTACGAATTGGCTGTGCAAGAAATATATGCACTTATGAAAAAGGATTCTAAAAATATTACAGCGGCTGAAGGTGACCAAATTGAAATTTTGGCAAAGGCCATAGAATACTACGAGGACCATGTGCTAAAACTGATGCCGATGCCTGTAACCATCAACTCTGTAGTTCAGCAAAAACTAGCCGAAATGGATATTACCCAAAAGCAATTGGCAACGATGTTCAACATGGGCACCTCTAAATTGTCACAGATACTCAATGGCAAACGGCCACCTGACATTTCGTTTTTAAAAGCGGTGCATGAAAAATTGGGGGTAGACGGGAATTTTATTTTGGAGGCGATGTAGGCGTTACTTTGTAAGTCGTCTACACTTTTGATTATACCTAAAATGATTTCTATTTTCTTTCGTTATTAATATGACCCAATGGGTAAGCAGAATCTATAGCTTTCTGCAACTCAGCATCCAAAATATTAAAAGATGGTTCAGTGAAGCTTACAAAGAAATCTGACAATCCCTGTTTCTGTATTGATAATACATTTGCCATTTTATAAGCTTCTTTAATAAAATAGTACAAATCTTCCTTTAAGGGCGTTTTTCTATTGTTATTAATATGAAAAATACTCCTCACAATGCATTCGGCATAATTTCCATTAACATTATGTATGTCAATAATGCAATCTACTTCAAACTTAATCTCCTCGGTTGATTTTCCTGGAGTAAGTAGTAATAACCTAGAGTCTTTTGAATGA
>JAYUTQ010000355.1:0-7702 GCA_043755055.1 Chitinophagaceae bacterium
CATCGAAGAATTATTTTTTACCGGCGACAGCGAATCCATAAAACTGAATTATGCCGGCGACAGCCTCAACCTTATCCGCCGCATTAGGGATGAGGTTCACCGTTTCGGCATCACCTTCCACCGGCAGCAGCGTAGCCGGGGCACATTTAAAAATGAATTGGAAAATATTACCGGCATTGGCAAAGCCACAGCCACCGCATTATTGAAAAAATTCCGGTCGGTTAAAAATGTAAAAACAGCCCCCGACGCCGAAATAGAAAAATTAATCGGCAAAGTCAAAGCCATACAGGTAAAAGAATGGTTTCAAAAACAGGAAGCTGGAAATAGAACCTAAAAAATCACGTTTTCTTATTTCCCCAAAAAACTTTTGCGTCCTTGCTCCTTTGTCCATTTGCAAAAAAAAATAAAAAGCCCCACTACCAAAGTAGCAGGGACTTTTATTATAGCTGGCAATCGTAAAAAATTTTTTACAGTACAGTTGGTGCGGCGGCTAATATTTCTTCATTTACACCGGCAGCATACTTGGTAAAGTTTTTTATAAACTGCTTGGCCAGGTTTTGAGCCGTGGCATCGTAAGCTGTTTTGTCTGCCCATGTATTGCGGGGGTTTAGTATTTCTGTTGGCACATTTGGGCAGCTAGTTGGCATCAGCATACCAAAAATGGGGTGGGCTTCAAAGCTCACATCGTTCAGTTCGTTGTTAAGTGCAGCAGTAATCATGGCACGGGTGTAACTCAGTTTCATCCGCTTGCCTACGCCATAGCTGCCGCCACTCCAACCGGTATTGATCATCCAAACATTTACATTATGTTCCCTCATTTTAGTACCCAGCATTTCGGCATATTGGCCGGGGTGCAGTGGTAAAAACGGAGCACCAAAACAGGCACTGAAAGTACTCTGTGGCTCACTTACACCAGCTTCGGTACCGGCTACTTTAGCAGTGTAGCCACTAATAAACTGGTACATGGCCTGCCCGGGGGTCAGCTTGCTTACCGGTGGAAAAATGCCATACGAATCGCAGGTAAGAAAGAAAATATTTTTAGGCGTATTGCCTACCGATGGCTCCATGGCATTGCTAATAAAATGGAGTGGATAACTTACCCTTGTATTTGGTGTAATCGCTTTAGAATCAAAATCAATTTCGTTGGTGCCGGCTTTTAAAGTTACATTTTCTACTAAAGCTCCGGGGCGGATGGCACGGTAAATTTCGGGCTCGGTTTCTTCTGTAAGAAAAATGGTTTTGGCATAGCAGCCACCTTCAAAATTAAAGACGGTATCGGCTGTCCAGCCATGTTCGTCGTCGCCAATTAGTTTGCGGTTGGGGTCGGCACTAAGGGTTGTTTTTCCCGTGCCACTCAGGCCAAAGAAAATGGCGGTATCACCGGCTTCGCCCATATTGGCGCTGCAATGCATACTCAGCACATTTTTATCATGCGGCAGCACAAAATTGAGGACCGAAAAAATACCCTTTTTCATTTCGCCGGTGTAGCCACTGCCGCCAATCAGTATTGTTTTATGCTTAAAAGAAATGATGGAAAAATTGTGTTGGCGTGTACCATCAACGGCAGCATCAGCCATAAACGATGGTGCCTGAATAATATGCCAGTCCGGCTCAAAATGTTCCAGTTCTTCTTCGGTAGGTCGCAAAAACATATTGTAACAAAACAAATTGCTCCAGGCATTTTCGTTTACCACACGGATGTTCAGGCGGTAATCATTATCGGCACAGGCATACGCATCACGTACCCACACTTCTTTTTGTTTACTTAGGTAAGTGGTTAGTTTTTCCTGTAATTGAAAAAAATATTTTTCATCGATAGGCGTATTAAATCCGCCCCAGTCCACACTATGTTCCGTTATTGCATCCAGTACTATAAATTTATCCTGTGGGCTACGGCCGGTAAATTCACCGGTATTTATTAGCAAAGCACCTGTGTTGCTAAGCACACCCTGACTGCGTTCTACGGTTTGTTGCGTTAGTTCTTCGGGGGTTAACTGGTAGTGGATTTTTTCATTTACAATACCCATTTTTACCAATGCTGCTGTTGGCATTTCGGTCAGTATCTGTTCGTTCATAACAAGCAATCGTTTTATTTAGAAGTGCGAAACTACATAGCAAAAACTCCACGGTATATGATATTGGGCATGGTTTTTTTGAATAAAAACCATCATAATAACGAAAGCAGCAAACTGCCTGAAAAGGAAAATGCTGATTGATTGTGAAATATCTAAGCAGGCCTGCAAAGCATTGAAGATTTTAGATTTTTTTTAAAAGAACCATGTTGCCACATCAATGTGCAAACGATTGCGTTTGGAAACAGCACTTTTTTAGAGATTTTTTAAAAATCAAAATCCGGCATTTCATCACCAAAATCTGTTTTTGTAGCTATTTAGGTAAATGGTAATACTCGTTGGCTGATTTATTTATTGCGAAACAGGCTAAGCTGCCGCAAAAAATATTCTCTCCACAAAAAACTACCAACCGTTAGTTTGCGCCTATTTTTGCGGCACAAAAAACGAGCCTATATGAATTTTCAACTGACCGAAGAGCACCTCATGATCCGCCAGGCGGCAAGGGATTTTGCACAAAACGAATGCCTGCCAGGCGTTATAGAAAGGGACGAATTACAAAAGTTTCCGAAGGAGCAGATTATGAAACTGGCCGAATTGGGATTTATGGGCATGATGGTGGATCCGCAATATGGCGGCAGCGGTATGGATACCATTAGCTATGTATTGGCTATGGAAGAAATTAGCAAGGTAGATGCCAGCACCAGCGTGGTGGTAAGTGTAAATAACAGCCTTGTTTGTTATGGCCTGATGGCTTATGGCAACGAAGAGCAAAAAGTTAAATATTTAACGCCGTTGGCCCAGGGCCGTAAAGATGGCGAACTGTATATCGGAGCTTTTTTATTAAGCGAACCCGAAGCAGGCAGCGATGCTACAAGCCAACGTACCACAGCAGAAGACAAGGGAGATCATTATGTTTTAAACGGTATTAAAAACTGGATTACAAATGGCAGCTCGGCCGAAGTGTATTTGGTGATAGCCCAAACCGATGCGGCAAAAGGCAGCCGTGGTATCAATGCCTTTATTGTAGAAAAAAAATGGCCCGGCGTTACAGTGGGTGCCAAAGAAAATAAACTTGGCATCCGTGGCAGCGATACGCACAGCATTTCTTTTACAGATGTAATTGTACCCAAAGAAAACCGGATTGGGGCAGATGGTTTTGGCTTTACGTTTGCCATGAAAACCCTTGCCGGTGGCCGTATTGGTATTGCAGCACAAGCCCTGGGTATAGCTAGTGGTGCGTATGAACTGGCATTGGCTTACAGCAAACAACGCAAGGCTTTTGGTAAAGAAATTATGCACCACCAGGCCATACAATTTAAGCTGGCCGATATGGCCACCAAAATTGAAGCCAGCCGATTGTTATGCATGAAAGCAGCTTACGAAAAAGACCAGCATCAGGATTATACGTTGAGTTCTTCTATGGCCAAAGTATTTAGTAGCGAAACTGCCATGTGGGTAACTACCGAAGCAGTACAGGTACATGGCGGTTATGGTTTTGTAAAAGAATACCATGTAGAACGAATGATGCGGGATGCTAAGATTACACAGATTTATGAAGGGACGAGTGAAGTACAAAGAATTGTGATTAGCAGGACAATACTTAAATAAAGGGCAAATGTGAGAATGAGGGAATGTGGGAATGTGCAAATATGCAAATGTGCAAATGAGAAGTAAAACTTGCAGTCTTTGCGAGGGTTCTTGCCCTAAGCAACCTCCAGGAGTCGTACATTCAAGATGAAAATTTTTCAAAATAATCATTGGAGATTGCTTCGGCTTGGCAAGAACCCAGCCTCGCAATGACTGGATTTTATAGTTCAAATGACCCAATGACTTAAATAATCCATGCCAATAAATAAAGAAGCCTACCTAAAAATAAAAGCCGAATGTGATGCTGCCGGCGCAACGTTGGTGGCAGTAAGTAAGATAAAGCCTAATGAAGACATCATGGCCCTGTACCACCTTGGCCAAAGAGATTTTGGCGAAAACTATGTACAGGAATTGGTGGCTAAATACGAAGCACTGCCGAAAGATATCCGCTGGCATTTTATTGGGCATTTGCAAAGCAATAAGGTAAAATACATTGCGCCTTTTGTACACCTGATACATGGTGTGGATAGCGAAAAACTATTGGCCACTATTGATAAAGAGGCGAAAAAGGCGGAACGGGTTATTGATTGTTTGTTACAAGTTCATATTGCCCGGGAAGAAACCAAGTTTGGGATGGATGAAATTGAATTAGCAGCTGTGCAAATGGACAAATATGATAATGTTCGGGTTTGCGGTTTGATGGGAATGGGTTCCTTTAGCGATGATGATGCGGTAGTTCGAAACGAATTTAAAATGCTGAAAGGCCTTTATAACAATCAGAAACTTACGGTGCTTAGCATGGGTATGAGTGGTGATTACAAAATAGCTATCGAAGAAGGGAGTACCTTGGTGCGTATAGGCAGTTTGCTTTTTGGGGCAAGAAGTTGACAAAGTAGGTTTTCGTCTTTACAGCAGTTTAAATTTTATTATGAACAACACACTCAAACTTATTATCGCTATTGTGATTCCGCTGGCAGTGGGCGGTTTTTCGGGTTATATTACTACGGGTGGGGTAGAGGGTTGGTATGCTACCGTACAAAAGCCATCTTTCAATCCGCCTAATTATCTCTTTGCCCCGGTTTGGACTTCACTATACATTTTAATGGGCATCGGCTTATTTCTTGTTTGGAAACAACCTGCCGGAACGCCTTATCGCAACACAGCCATTGCTATTTTTATTGTTCAGTTGGTGCTTAACTTCTTTTGGTCCATCATCTTTTTTAAACTGGAAAAACCAGATTTGGCCTTTGCCGAAATCATACTGATGTGGATAGCCATTTTGCTGATGATTATCTATTTTATTAAAGTAAAACCGGTGGCTGGATATATACAGATTCCCTACTTGTGCTGGGTAAGTTTTGCCAGTGTACTTAATTTTTACATTTGGCAGTTGAATAAGTAAAACATCGATTTCTATTGTTGCCGAAGGCAACATGATATTCATACACGAAACGGGATACTAAAGAAGTCAGGTTTTAAAAACCTGACTTCTTTAGATAAAACAAGAAACGCCATTTCTTCAAGAAATGGCGTTTCTAACATGCCAACTATTTCAAATTATGGAACACCTTTTGCACATCCTCGTCCTGTTCTATTTTATCTACCAGCTTCAGTAAATCCTCTGCTTCTGCTTCGCCCAGTTCTACGGTGTTTTGGGGTATCCATTCCAGCTCGGTGCTAATTGGGGTGATGCCTTTTTCTTCCAAAGCTTTTTGCAGGTTACCAAAGTCGGTAAAGTTGCAGCGAAGCATTAGAACGGTATCGCCGTTTTCTTCGGTGCTTTCGCCCATTTCATCAAGGCCGGCATCTATCAGTTCAAATTCCAGTTCGTCCTGATCTAGCCCGGCAGGGTTTAGTTTAAATACCCCCATTTTTTTAAACTGAAAACTTACACTGCCGCTATTACCCAATACGCCATTGCCTTTGGTAAAAATGCTTTTTACATTGGCCACGGTACGCACATGGTTATCTGTGGCGGTTTCCACAATAATGGCTACGCCATGCGGGCCGTAACCTTCGTACAATATCTCTTCGTAGTTGCTGGTGTCTTTACCCATAGCCCTGTTAATAGCGGCTTCCACACGGTCTTTGGGCATGCCACAAGCTTTGGCATTGGTATAGCAGCGGCGTAGCGCCGGGTTGGTACCTACATCTGGTCCGCCAGCTTTTACAGCAATGATTATTTCTTTACCAATTCGGGTAAAGTTCTTGGCCATTTTATCCCACCGGGCAAACATGGCGTGTTTTCTTACTTCAAATATCCTACCCATAATTTCGATTTATGATTTGTGATTTCGGATTTGTGATTTATTAAGTCGTCATTAGGTCAATCTTCATTGAGTCATTTTATGGTAATGACTATTGACTGAATGTCCAATGTCCTGTTGTAACCCGGGCGGCAAATTTAGTGGATGGGATGAAAATAAAAGCGGTTATCTGTTTTGAGATAACCGCTTTTATTTCTTTCTTAAAAAACCAATTATTTTTTTGGATTATTAAGCTTGCTGTTTTTTCGGCTGTAGCCGAAATAAATAATAAAACCAAGAGCTAACCAGCCGACTAAACGAGCCCAGTTAGTCCAGCCCAAGCCAAATATCATAGCGCCACAAACAAGAATACCGAGTATGGGTACTAATGGAACTAAAGGTGTTTTAAATGCACGGGGTAATTCTGGGTTTGTTTTTCTTAAAACAATTACTGCTGCACACACCAACATAAAAGCAAACAAGGTTCCAATGCTTGTCATATCGCCAACAATATCACCAGGCACAAATGCTGCAAACAACCCTACCAATATTAAAATGAAAAGACTGGCTTTGTAAGGTGTTTTATATTTTGGGTGAACCGCACTAAAAGCTTTTGGCAACAATCCATCTTTACTCATTGAATAAAACACCCTGCTTTGACCTAGTAGCATCACTAAAATAACTGAAGAAAAACCAGCTAAAATAGCCACAGTAACCAGTTTGCCCAGCCAACCATATCCAGTCATATAAGTATTGATGGCATACACTACAGAAGCTTCTTTACCGGTAGTTCTAAAATCTTCGGTACTAGCTACACCAGTTAATACGTGGGCAAACAGAATGTATAAAACGGTACAAATAGCTAACGAACCAAGGATACCTATTGGCATATCCCTTTTAGGATTTTTAGCTTCCTGTGCTGCTGTACTAACAGCATCAAAGCCAATAAATGCAAAGAATACCACCCCAGCAGCACCAAGAATACCCATTATACCTCCAAAGCTATGAGAGATGCCTTGGTGGTCGGTATAAGTTGATGGTTTTGGTATATACTCGGCATGGTTGGCAGGGTTTATAAACTGCCATCCAAAAATGATAATGAGTATTACAATAGAAACCTTGGCAATAACAATAATACCATTTACCAAAGCCGACTCTTGTGTGCCTTTTATTAGCAATAAAGTAATTAAGGTTACTATACCAAGTGCAGGTACGTTCATAATACCATGACTAAGGCCATCGACAGACATTTCGAAAGGCGAATGGCACCACTCGTAAGGAATGGCTTTCCAATGAAACACATTTACCAGCAGATTATTAAGGTATTCACTCCATGCGATACCTACAGTAGCAGCCCCAACTGCGTATTCTAATATTAAATCCCAGCCAATTACCCAAGCTAGTAATTCGCCCATGGTTGCGTAGGTGTAGGTATAGGCACTACCTGCAATGGGTATTGAAGAAGACAACTCAGCATAACATAAACCTGCTAATGCACAGCCAATAGCGGCAACTATAAAACCAAGTGTTACAGATGGGCCAGCATTTTGAGCTGCGGCTGATGCTGTTCTTACAAACAATCCGGCACCTATAATAGCGCCTATACCTAAGGCAACTAATGAACCAGCGGTTAGGGTTCGTTTTAGGCCTTTTTCACTATCTGCCGCTTCGGCTAAAAGCGTAGCCATGGGCTTCCTCGTAAATAAACTCATAGTTAGTAGTTATAGTTTTGAAGTGGTAAAATAGTTACAAATTGATTACCCACAAATTTGACTTCATAAAAAGCCTGAGAAAATG
>JAYUTQ010000356.1:0-3374 GCA_043755055.1 Chitinophagaceae bacterium
CATGGATGGCCTGTGCTTCGGTGCCTGCCTGTAAAAGATATTTTACTACTTTATCGGCGCCGTGTTTGGTGCGGGTAAATACCAATGCACTTTTTATGGTTGGGTCTTTCAGCAAATGTTTTAGCAGCGAAGGTTTGTTGGCCTTTTCTACAAAATACATGCTTTGCTGTATGGTATCGGCAGTGGACGAAACCGGCGTTACTTCCACCTTTACCGGATTACTAAGAATGGCATTGGCCAGTCCTTGTATTTCGTTAGGCATAGTAGCAGAGAAGAACAATGTTTGCCTTACTTCCGGCAGGCGAACAATTACTTTTTTAACGTCGTGTACAAAACCCATATCCAACATACGGTCTGCTTCATCCAGCACAAATACTTTAATGTGTGCCAGGCTTATAAAACGCTGTTGAATTAAGTCTAGTAAGCGGCCGGGTGTAGCTACCAGAATATCTACCCCTCTTTTTAAAGCTTCTGTCTGATGAAATTGTGATACGCCACCAAAAATGACCAACTGTTTTAAGCCGGTATGTTTACCATAGGCTTTAAAACTTTCTTCTATCTGTATGGCCAGTTCTCTTGTGGGTGTAAGTATAAGGGCTTTAATGTTTTTATGCCCTTTCTCAAGGTGCTGCTCGTTGTATAATTTTTGAATAATGGGTATGGCAAATGCAGCCGTTTTGCCAGTTCCGGTTTGGGCACAGCCCAGTAAATCTCTACCCTGTAATAATGAGGGAATGGCCTGTGCCTGAATAGGCGTAGGCGTAGTGTAACCTTCGTGTTCGAGGGCTTTAAGAATGGGTTCGATCAACCCCAATTTGTCAAATGTCATTTGTAGTTTGTTGTAAAAAAAGACGTGTGCTGCGAATGATATTCAGCGGTCTTGTTGTTGTATGTAATTAAAATATACTGCGGCATCATTCTGTCCTGCAGTTGCTGAGAAATACCAGTGCTTAGTAAAAAAAACCGGAGAAGGTGTTGAAATTACAAAGGGAGAAGCGATACTTCCAAAGGGTGCAAGGTAAGGTTTTAAGTTGGTGAATGGTTGATTAGTTTATTGGTTGGTTAGTTTAGTTGCAATGGCTTCGCCCATGTAGTGGCGGGTATTAAATAAACTTTTAATTACCAATCAACTAATGAACAAATCAACTAATCAACCAAAAGCCTCATCCACACTAAAGTTTTCCGGAAATTTAGGCGTAACTGTTTTGTAAAAAGCCATTATTTCCTTCATGTCTTTCTCAAAATTGGTGGGGTAAATAACCTTGGCAATACCGGCAACCTTAGTTTTATAATCGGCGTAAGCCAGGCAAATAGGTATGCCGGCAGCTACGGCTACATGATAAAAACCGGTCTTCCATTTTGTAACCTTGCTACGGGTGCCTTCGGGTGTAAAAACAATAATGAGTTCTTCGTTTTGGTTAAATAAATCAATCATGGCCTCGGTATGGCTCAGGTGTTTTTCGCCGGGTATTTTCGGGCTTCGGTCTATGCCAATTCCACCAAGCGGTTTCATTAACATGCCCGATGGAAATTTCATCCATTCTTTTTTTACTGTAAAGCGGATTTTTAACCGGTAAATACGAAACGCCGCCATACAATACCAAAAATCCCAGTTGCTGGTATGCGGCGCCGCTATTACCAGGCATTTCTTCATGTCTATTGGTAAGGTTTCGTCCACCTTCCAACCGCTGAGCTTTATAATTATTTTACAGATCCATCTTATCATGATACAAGTTGTAACGAAAACTAAAGATAGGGCAACAGCAGGGTAATTGTTAGCTGAAAAAAATTGATAGATCCTCGTTTTTTGTTCGGATAAAATGAAGATTTCATAATTACTTCATTATTTAATATTCAAACGATGACACAATGAAAACTTTCAGATAATGTTTTAGAAAGTACTTGCATGTATGCAAAAATGGCTTCAATACCTAATAGAATAGGATGTTTTTCTGGAACAAAAAATAAACAGGTAATGGGCAAGCTTCACTTTAGATTTTGTAATGCCGTTACTACGCAACGCTATTAACTGGATACCCCTTTATTTATTGCTCATTTTTTTGCTTATCAGAAAACACAAACAACAAGGTTTCATCATTATTACCATGCTTTTGTTATTGGTGTTTTTTACAGATACTATTGCTGCACAATTTTTAAAACCATGGGTTAGCCGCTTACGATCATGCTGGGACGAAACCACTGCGGCATCTGTACGGATGCTTACCGGCTGCGGGGGCAAGTATAGTTTTCTGAGTAACCATGCCGCAAATCATTTTGCCATTGCCATGTATTTATTTTTAAGCATTAAATAACTAACGGCCAAAAAATGGGGATGGCTCTTCGTTTGGGCTTTTGCCATTTGCAACGCACAAGTATATGTGGGTAAGCATTTTCCATTGGATATTGTGGGCGGTGCAGTTATTGGGTGCCTCTTTGCATGGCTTTTATATATGGGCGGAAACAGAATTATCCATGTTCGCATTTTAAACAGGCGTTTGTTCGCTTCAAAAAAGAAAATTGTTTCATTAGACTAACATCACCATCTTAATCGAACTCAATATCTTCATAAACAGGCTTCTTTTTTGTCCGGTCTATTTCTTTCCACGTATGGTCTGCAAGTAATCTTACAGATGCAACAAACTGCCTGAATGGGCCGCTGCCACCCCACTCTTCCGGGGCTACCAGGCTCAGTATGTGCGTACCATCATTCTTCTCATACAGGTGATATGTTTGGCCTATTTGTGGCTTAAAGGTTAGCTTAGCTTCATACACCATCATGCTTAATTCCCGGCGCTTACGTATTTCTGTAGCTTGTTTTGCCAATAATTCTATTTGTGCCCGTATCTGGTCAAGCTGCATTTCTGTTTGCTCTTCCATAGCACTTAGTGCTTTGTGTTTTATCACCCCTTCTTTTGTAGGCCTTATGGCCACACTGCCTACGCTGCTGGCATAAGGCAATACGCTTAATTGCTTATGGTAAATTTCTACGTTAGTAAATGGCTCACCATTGGGTTTTAAGCCTTTTTGGGTAAGTTTTAAATAACCGTTGGGCAGTATTTCGATCACAACTTCAAGCACCTGCTTTTCTTTTTTAAAAAACAAAGTGGTAATGTTAGATGCATTAATAATGCTGCATTGTACTGTATCTGCAACTTCTATGTTGTCAAAAGGCTGTTGCTGCCCATCGGGCACCACCGTGTATTGGGTGTAAAAGGCCTCACTATCAAGGCTTACCCAATTAATACTTATAGCCAATGAATGACCATTGTTAACGGAATCTATTTTGTAATTACCGCTTTTAGGCGCCACGCCTTGCTCATAAATGCACTTTTCGGGAAACAATTGCCATGCGGCAAGAAAATTATAGGCTTGGA
>JAYUTQ010000357.1:0-1526 GCA_043755055.1 Chitinophagaceae bacterium
CCTTGAGCATAGTGGTATTGAAGTAATAGATACCGATTTGGGTGAACGCATTGTACAGCTTGCAGGTGAGGTTCCAAGCCATATTGTGCTGCCTTGCATCCACTGGAAAAAGGAAGAGATAGGGGAGTTGTTTCATGAACATTTAGGAACAGCCGAAGGCAATGCCGACCCGAAATATCTTACTGAAGCTGCAAGAATGCACCTTCGGGAAAAATTTATAACCCGCCGTGTGGCCATGACAGGTGTAAACTTTGCCATAGCAGAAACAGGCGAATTTGTAGTGTGTACCAACGAGGGCAATGCCGACATGGGCGCCCACCTCAGCGACATTCACATTGCCTGCATGGGCATCGAAAAAATCATTCCCCATAGAAAACATCTGAGTGTTTTTTTAAGGTTATTGGCAAGAAGTGCAACGGGGCAGCCTATTACTACCTACTCTAGCCATTTTAAGCGGCCAAGACCTGGTCAGCAAATCCATATTGTAATTGTAGATAATGGCCGTACCAAACAACTTGGCCGTGAGGATTTCCGCAACTCATTAAAGTGCATCCGCTGTGCGGCCTGTTTTAATACATGCCCTGTGTATAGAAGAAGCGGCGGCCACAGCTATCATACTGCCATTGCAGGGCCAATTGGTGCCATACTTGCCCCCAATCTCGATATGAAACAGTATGCAGATTTACCTTTCGCCTCCACACTTTGCGGCTCCTGCAGCAATGTGTGCCCGGTTAAAATAGACATTCACCAACAACTCTATAAATGGCGGCAGGAGATTGTAAAAGATGGTTATAGCCCAAAAACCAAAACCATGGCTATGAAACTGATGACTACTATATTGAATAGTCCCAAACTATATCGTTTAGGTGGTTCAGTGGGCCGCTGGTTTATGCGAAACTTACCATTCATTACCAATAACAAACTGAATCCATGGTACAAACAAAGGGAAATGCCGGCTCCACCAAAAGAATCATTTAGAGATTGGTATAAAAAGAATCGTTGATTGGTTGGTTAGTTGATTGGTTGATTAGTTGATTGGTTAATTGGTTAATACGTTCATTTCGTTGATTAGTAGATGCGTTCATTGGTTGACTGCTGCAATTTTTTATTTGAATATTGGTCAATAATAACAAGTTGACTATTAGAGCAGCCGCACTCCAATATTGTTCCCCGCTGGCGGGGACTGATTTTGCCAGCGGCAAAATCAGGGGTGGTCAACAGCGGCATTTTTAATAAAGTTGCTGCCTTTACTGATTTGCCAAAATGCTTTTTGATTCAAAAAAACCTACTACTCAAATCGTCCTTACAGATTCACCCCCTACCTTTAGCCCTTAAAATTTTAATCAGATTTTGATTGGTTCTACCAATGAACTAATCAACCAAATAACCAATCAACTACAAACCATGAGTTTATTCGATCGCTTACAAAGCAACAGCAGAGAGAAATTAGATGCAGAAATAGCAAAAGGCGAGGCCTTTTTAGCCGAAAATAAAAACAGGCCCGAAGTTACGGAAACCGCTAGTGG
>JAYUTQ010000358.1:0-7678 GCA_043755055.1 Chitinophagaceae bacterium
TCGTGGTGGTAGTCGTGGCGGCCATTGGAAACAAGAAATAAAAAGCAAGTGGCAAAACATGACCGATGAAGAACGGGTACAGTTTAAGCAGCAATGGAGAGACCGCTGCAAAACATGGGGCCGTGGCCGTTCTGAACAAAAACTTACCGGCAAAGCCGGAACGGAATAACATTTCACCGCAGAGACGCGGAGGCGGGGAGAATCGCTGAGGTTTTATACTATTTTTCTTTTCCACGTTGCTCTCTTTCTCCCAGTCTCTGCGTGTTACCCTTCTCTCAAAAATATCAACCCAATAACGCTATGCAAATCCTTGTATTTAAAACCAACCTGGAAAATAAAAACCACATTAGTGCTGCCCGAAAATTATTGAGTAAAATACAGGGTATCCTTTACTGGAATGTGGACCTGCATGATATTGATAAAATACTGCGTATAGAAGCGAACGAAATGCTGCTGATACCAATAAGGGTAGAACAAACGTTGCAGCAGGCTGGGTATTATTGTGAGGAGTTAAAGGATTGAAAAAAAGCATCATTGCGAAGCGGGTTCCTGCCCGCCTGTGCCGCCGAATGGCGGTATGGCAATCTCCAACAATCTGTCAACAGCCTTTTCGTTTGATTAAACAACCCAACCAAATTCCTTGAGATTGCCCGCCGGAGCAAGACCCCCTCCTCGAAATGACGGCTCCACTATGAAGGGCTAGATAAAAAAACGCTGAACAACAATTTGCTCAGCGTTCCTCATATTCTCTCCGTCTCTGCGGTAAAAATTACTCCCCACTTACATCTCCCTTCTTACCATAATCCCTGTGGCTTGCCCCATCCATTTTTACAATTTTTGGGGTAAATTTTCCCACCACATCTACTAGTGCCTGTTGCGATTGCATTACTACATCAATGTCTTTGTAAGCAAATGGCGCTTCGTCTAATCCGCCACCAATCAGCTTTACGCCGTGTTTTTGTAGTTCGTCTTTCATACGGTTCATGGTAATGGTTTTGATAGCTGCGGTTCGGCTAAGCTTACGCCCGGCCCCGTGTGATGCAGAGTTGATAGCCGCTTGCTCACCTTTACCTTTTACAATAAAACCCGGAGCCGTCATGCTGCCCGGTATAATACCGAACACATTTTTACCAGCCGGCGTAGCACCCTTCCGGTGCACAATTACATCCTTTCCATTCCACTTTTCTTTCCAGGCAAAGTTGTGGTGGTTCTCTACCATTTTCATTGGCCGGCGGCCAAGTTGTTTCGCAATTTTGCCATGGATAACATGGTGGCAGGCACTTGCATAATCACCGGCAAGATTCATGGCGTTCCAGTATTCAATGCCTTCGGCTTCGTCCATGCTTAGCCATGCAAGGTTATTAGCCTCACCCGGCAGACGGCGTTTTTGTTTGGCTATTTTGGTATAGTGTGCGGCTACATTTGCACCCAAGGCACGGCTTCCGCTGTGGCTCAACAAGCCAAGGTACATCCCTGCTTCCACGCCCAACACATCATCTTTTTCCGTTAATTCAATTACGCCAAACTCCACAAAATGGTTACCACTACCAGATGTACCCAACTGTTTTGCAGCACGGCCCTGCAAGCCTTTTAGCAATGCAGTGTCTTTAAATACGGGGCTGTCCACTACTTCATCGTAGCTGCAGCTTTTAAATTCCTTACCGCTACCAAACAAAGTGGCTTCATTCAGTTCACGGGTAAACCATGCTTCTTTTTGCACCAGCTCTTTTGGGTTAATATCAAAAATGCTGAGGCACATACGGCAGCCAATATCCACGCCCACACCATAAGGTATTACCGCATTTTCGGTAGCCAATACACCGCCTATCGGCAGGCCATAGCCATGGTGTGCATCCGGCATTAAAGCCCCGGCCACACTAATGGGTAATTTAGCCGCCTGATACATTTGGTGCATGGCGCCTACCTCAATATGTTCCTGTCCAAACACATTAAAATAAACACCATTGTTGTTCAATGAAATAGCCTCCCCAAGCCCCTCCAAAGGAGGGGTTTCTGATGCCTTCGGCATTAGTTGTTGTGCTATTGGTGCCAGCACGGCATCGTCGGTGTACTCCACCGGGGCAACCAACACTTGTTTTAAAATATGCATTGCATCCTCCTTCTTGTGATGTTTATAGTGCTTCTCCATCACTTTCATAGCTATGCTAATCACCGGTCCTTCCGGGTAGCCGATAGCTCGTAATTCTTTTCCTGTTATTTTTAACTTGCTCATGGTTGTAGTTTTAAAATTAGCTTTCCTTATTGAGAAAGCATTTGTATTCACCTTATAGTTGGGGTGCGATACGACTGGCCAAAAGATAATGATGCGGAATCGGCCTGTATTTTTCCGCATGTATTGCAAGTAGTGACATCGTAGTTGGTTTTAAGAAGTTTACATTATTTGGATTTGTTTTTTGTAAATTGCTTTACAATTCATTTTATGCATACAGCAACGGAAACCATACCATTTCAAAAACGCACTGCTGAATATTTTAATCAGAAAGCGAAAGCAGCCAAGGGGCCAGAGAAACTTTTGGTGGGTCTTGAAATGAGCAAATATCTTACGGCTGCCAGGCAGCATGGTCTTTCATTTGATGAACTCAGACAACTTGGTTTTAGGTTTGCAACCGTATAATTATACCACATACAAGCCGGATTATTATATTTTCACTAGCGTAGCTGGTTGTGAATACCATTGCTATTTTTATGATTTCAGCAGTGTTTTCTCAGACTATCCTTAACTGTCACCCTATGCTTTTGGGTTTAATCTGGAACTTAAGTACCAGCCTCCGGAGTTGCTGACTATTGGCCCGGACAAGAGAATTGCTGCTACAGTTGTCGCCATCCTTCAAGACTTTCTTGACAAGAAGGAGAACGTAGTAGTATACGTATGCGATAGCAGCGACAACCGTGAAAAAGTCCGTTTCCATAAGTTCAACAACTGGTTTAAGTCGTATGGCAAGGGAACCATTATACAACTTAGGGGTGTTATTCGTGCCGGTAATAAAGACATTCTCAATGCCATGTTTATTCATAAAGACAATCCGCTCATCAACGATTTTATTGAAGCCTACGAAATTATCACTGGCATTTTTACCAAGCCCGATGACGAGGAAATGGAAAACATTATGAATGAGGCGGAATGGTGAATCTAAAAAATGGTTGCCAACCTTTACTTAGCTGGCAACCCTAACTCCTATTTCTGCGGAACAAAAATTTGTTTCAACTGACCGACCAAATCACCGCTGCCATTTACGCTGATGTTGCTGATTTTATCTGCAATTTTCTCTACGTATTCCATTTCTTTCAGCTTCCAAAGCATGGCGTTTTCCTCCATCAGTTTAGCTGTGTTCAGCAAGCTACGGGTACTTGCCGTTTCTTCACGACGCATGATGATGTTGGCCTGTGCTTTTTTCTCCGCCACCAATACCTGGTTCATGATATCTTTTACATCGCCAGGCAAAATTATGTCCCGGATACCGAAGCCGGCAACCTGCACGCCCAATGTAAGGGCATCGTTTTTTACACGTTCCAAAACAAATGGTGCGATGGTTTCCTTTTTCTCCAACAATTCATCAAAGCCCATCGTACCCACATATTCACGTAGTGCCAGTTGCATTGCTACATATAGCTGCTTTTCATACTCCTTGTTTTCTAAAATGGCTTTTTCAATATCTATCACTTTGTATTGGGCAAAAGCGTTGATACGCAGTGCAGCTTTGTCTTTGGTCAGTATTTCCTGACCATTAATTTCGGCCTGCTGCTGACGCATATCCACCTTGCCTACAGTGATAGCGATATTGTTCTTCCACCAGTAGTACACACCGCTTTCCAACATTTTTTGGTATATACCATCTGCAAACAGCACTGCTTTTTCATAGCTTTCTACTGTATAAGAACGTACATATCCTGCTACCAGTTTGTTCACCAAAGTGGCACGGTCTATAGACTGGTCTATGTCTATTTTGCTGATATCGGCTTTTACAAAACGGTAATCTATAATACCTTTCCAGTATGCGTAACGGCCGGCAGTAAGCACTTGCTTCAACAGGTTGTTTTGATATTGCAAAGCAATTTCATTGTCGCTAACTTCCACCACATACAATGCCTCCTTCAATGCAGCATCCTGCAACAGTATATTCAACTCTATTGGTGCAATGAAAGGTTGATCCATTTCATATACCATTACTGTTTCGTTCCAGATCCAGTATTTTCCTTCTTTCAGCATTCGCTGATACACGCCATTTTTGAAAACCAATCCTACCTGATAGGCGTTTATATTTACTTTTTTCATGATTCTTGTTTTTAATTTTTTTTAAAAGAAAAGCTGTTGTTACAAAACATTCTATAATCACGGAAACAATGTTGAGACATGCTTTCAACAAGCGTTAATTTCTTAAAGCTGCAGAGAAAATAATCTGAGCAATCTTTACAAAATTTTTCCTGGCTGCCGCACAGCTAACCCACTGCCTGCAAAGTGTTTATTGAACTTGCAACCCCGATTCATCTTCTAAGAAGATGACTTAGAAAGCCACCGGTTCGTAACAACAACTTTTGTTGCTGGTCATCATTTGATAGGGGAGCGATGGACTCCCGGAGTTACGAGCATTTTCAGTGCTTTGCCTACCAATTGGCTATCCCTGCAAATGCAAAGAGTGGGATTCGAACCCACATTGTAATCTGCTGCTCTAACCACTGAGCTACCGGGCATATAACCCGAAGGGGAATTGAACCCCTGACCCGCAGGTTGTTGGCTGGTATGGCCTGATGCAACAACAGCATACGGTTAGTTACTACACCCGCACTACTTAGCTGTTACGCCAATGTCTGGTTTGTGTACAACAGGCAGATACCAGTTTCCGCTTTGGCAGAACTCTTTAGTTGATGCGATGCACCAACAATATTTTTAAATAATTAATGTTTTTAAAGGGATGCTGTTTTTGTGAAAACAGCATCCCTGGTTTTTGTGTGATGTGTTCGTACTAGGCTCAATAGAATTAATGCTGATGAACGGAGTCCCGTAATGCTCCGGGATAAAAACGTTCGCCAATGTTGCACCATAGTAGCACTTATCCCTGGTTCACAAAAAGCTTTTCTACTCTTTTTAATATTATAAAAAAACAGACTGCCTTTCAAAGTCCCTCATCGGGGGATTTAGGGGGCTTTTACTGCACCACTTTATTAGCACAGCAGCTACTGGCAAAAGCATATGGCTTGGCCCTGAAGGCGAAACCCATACCCATAATGTATCCCATCGCATCCTTCAAAGCATCATTACTTTTAAAGTTTGGGTTCGTGTTAATATCTGCATGAACTTCCATATCTACATTAAACTCGGTAAACAACTGGCACAGTTTGTAAGCGATCTCAATACTCTTTCCTACTTCGGTAAGCATCCGTTCTTTAATGCTCATTTTTTGTAATGTGGTATTGTTGCTGATGTACATAAATCCACCACGTCCTTTACGGATGAATACGATTACCGTAGCAAACTCAGTAATCTTTCCTTTTACCTGACTATCGGTTCCGATACATACTTTTAAAGGATGGCCGGTTGCTTTTTCTCTTAGCAATACCTGCCTTACTTCTTCGGCTATGGGCTTTCTAACCCTTGTTCCATCAAGCTTTCGCCACTGCTGCTGTTCCATTGGTTTTGTTTTAAAAATATTGTTTGCACGGATCAAAGGACTCGAACCTTTATGACCGGTTTTGGAGACCGGGATGTTACCAATTACATCAAATCCGCATGTGTGGTGCCCCGGGGAATCGAACCCCGCTGTCTGGTTTTTCAGGCCAGTGCATAAAACCGTCTCTGCCAAAGCACCAAAAGCCTCTCCCCCATCCCCTCTCCAAGAGAGAGGCTAGTTTTGAGTTGTACATAGGAATCGAACTTCTTTATTTCGATTTGCAATCGAATGCATAAAGCCATGTCTGCCAGTACAACAGTTTTGCGGAGGATGAAGGAACCGAACCTTCGTACCAGTATCACCGATAGCCAAAGCTTAGCAGGCTTGCACATTACCACTCTGTCAATCCTCCATTATTCTTTGCGGAGAGAAAGGGAATCGAACCCCCGAACCTCTACGGCCAACTGTTTTCAAGACAGCTTCCTCGACCATCCGGACCCTCTCCAACTATGTGGGTGTGTTGTGTGTTGGAGGATGAAAAAAGATTCGAACTTTTAACCATCGCCTTAACAGGGCGGCGCTCTACCATTGAGCTATTCATCCATTATTAGTTGCGGCTTACGGACTCGAACCGCAATCTGAAGCTTATGAGACTTCTGAATTAACCATTACTCTAAACCGCAATATGTGATGGCTTGAAAAGACTCGAACTTTTATCCTATTGTCCGTAGCAATAGATTCTTCCCTTGAACTACAAGCCAGTATGTGTGCGACTTTCAGACTCGAACTGAAAACATCATTCTTATTTTTCCCTTCCAGAAAGGAAGGAAGACTGTTGTGTTACCATTACACCAAACCGCATTCTTTTCTTTGGTTGTCTTTGGGATTCGAACCCTGATTTTCCGTTGCACAGACGGGTGTTCTACCGTTGAACTAAAGACAACATATTGATGTTCGGGTGGGATTCGAACCCACATCATCAGAATCAAAATCTGATATGCTTGCCATTGCACCACCAAACAGTTTTAGTTGGCCCGGCCCCGAAAGCGTTCGGGGCAACTCCCGGTGTAAAAGACCGGTACTCTAATCCAGTTGAGTTACGAACCATTGTAATGTGTTGCGGTTAATGGACTCGAACCAATAACCTTTACCGTATCAGGGTATTGCGCTGCCAATTGAGCTAAACCACAATTTTTGTTGGCCTGAAAAGACTCGAACTTTTAACCTCGAACAGTTCTTGCTCTAACCATTGAGCTACAAGCCATCTTTTGTCTGAACCATGATTAGAACTGATTAGGCTGATGTAACTGATTTTTGTATGAATGGCCTTTTGCTTTTCCGTACAATCCTGTAAATCCGTTTAATCCTTTAAATCATGGTTCTCACAAAAATTCATCACCGGTTAGTACGGAAATCGAACCCATAGTATCAGATCGACAATCTGCTATGTTAGCCGTTACACCAACCAACTGTAGTATTCCGTAAGCGATTTGAACCCGTGATACCTGTGAGACAGACAGGCGCCATCGACCCCAAGGCGAACGGAACTAATTGTATAGCAGGCAGGACTCGAACCTACATCCTCTCCGTTCCAGGCGGAGTATCCAACCAATTGGAATGCTGCTATATTTTTTTCAAACCAATATTTTCAAAGAGCTTTTTGTAAAATGGTTTAGGAATGCAGCCCCGTGCAACTACGGAGCTGCTAGTTTCCCTCCTTTGACATATTATTTTATCCTATCCTCGTTATTCCGAGGGTTCTTGCCCGAAGCAATCCCCCACCAATTGTGAACCGGGTATTTGTTTAATACGACTAGCATTACAAGTTCGTGGAGATTGCCACGTCGGGCAGGAACCCTCCTGCCAATGACGAACTTTGTGTAAGGGCATAAAAAAACCCGGTCAGGATTTTAATCCGACCGGGTTATGCTGATACGCTGAAATGCCTACTGCACCTGCGTTTCATTATACCACGGTCGTATGTATGTATCATTATTACTCACCTCCAGCTCAAAAGAAATCCCACTATTTCCTTTCGATAAAAACCACAT
>JAYUTQ010000359.1:0-7675 GCA_043755055.1 Chitinophagaceae bacterium
CACTACCGCACCTGGTTTGAACCCATCAAACCAGTATCTATTAAAAATAAGGTACTTACTATACAGGTTCCAAGTCAGTTTTTCTTTGAATATATAGAAGAGCATTACATAAATCTGATAGCCAAAACATTAAAAAGGGAATTAGGCAAAGAAGCAAGATTAGAATATCGTATATTGGTGGATAGTGGCAATGCCATGTATCCGCAACAAACTATGGATGTACCGAGCAACGAAATTAAAATGCACAGCAACAATGAAGCTGATTTTCCACTGTTGATTAACAATCCGGTGCGGAATCCCTTTGTGATACCCGGTCTTAAAAAAATGCAGATTGATGCGCAGCTGAATCCAAATTACACTTTTGAATCATACATAGAAGGCGATTGTAACCGTGTGGCACGTCGAGCAGGCAAAACTGTAGCCGATAAGCCGGGCAATAATTCTTTTAACCCACTGGTAATTTATGGCGGTGTTGGCCTTGGCAAAACGCACCTTGGGCAGGCCATTGGCAACGAGGTTAAAAAGCATCACCCCAATAAAGTGGTATTGTATGTAAGCAGCGAAAAATTCATCAATCAGTTTCAGGATCATAGCCGTAATGGTGCTATTAACGATTTTATCCATTTTTATCAATTGATAGATGTGCTGATTATTGATGATGTGCAATTTTTTAGCCGTGCCGAAAAAACACAGGATGCATTCTTTGCGATTTTTAATCACTTACACCAAAGTGGTAAGCAGTTGGTACTAAGCAGCGATAAAGCACCAAAAGATTTGGATGGTTTGCAGGAAAGATTGCTGAGCCGTTTCCGCTGGGGATTAAGTGCCGACCTTACCATGCCCGACTACGAAACCCGTATAGAAATACTGGAACGTAAAATGAAAAACGATGGCCTGGAAATGCCGAAGGAAGTAGTAAAATATCTGGCTTACAATATCAACTCTAATATTCGTGAACTGGAAGGTGCATTGATTTCTTTACTGGCCCAATCAAGCCTTAATAAAAGGGAAATAGATCTGGAACTGGCCAAGAAAGTGCTCCGCAATTTTATTAAAACAAGCAGCAAAGAAATTACCATCGACACCATTCAAAAAATGGTATGCGATTACTTTGATGTGCCATACGATAAGCTGCTACAAAAAACCCGTAAACGGGAAATTGTTCAGGCCAGGCAGATTACCATGTTTCTTGCAAAAGCCTTTACTAAGAACTCTTTAAAAACCATAGGTGAACATTTTGGCGGCCGTGACCATACCACCGTAATACACAGTTGCCAAACCGTGAAAGACCTGATGGATACCGATACCATTTTTAAAGAAAATGTGATGGAGTTGCAACAGAAAGTACAACTAGCAGCCTTATAAAAACGATATGCTTTACTAAAAATATCATTGTCTCAAACCTTATGGTTTGAGATTTTTTTACGTCCAAAAACTTCACTTCACTATCCTTGTCGAAATAATTTTATCCAACCCCGGAAACTTTTTTCCCCAATATTGATTGCCATACAAAGCCGCCGAATCCTGATGGTTTAGCGGCTCACGGCCATGGCCGCTAAAGAATGCTTTTACAACCTTCCAACCCGAAATAACTATAGCCACCGGGGGATAGCCTATAGCTCCCTGAATATTGATGGTATCGAGTTTGTAGTTGTCCTTTTTATTAATAAAAAGCTGGTTGCTACGGGTATGGGGGCCACCACTTGCAAAAGAGATGACACACTTTTTGTTAGGTCGCAGCAGCGGTTCGTCGGGTATGGGTTTGTTATCCCAAAATTTGTACAAAGCCGTATCGTTACTAATGCCAAACTGTACCACATACTCCGGCTGTACCCTAAAAATTACATTATTATCAAAATAGCCGCTTTTGATAAGCTCGTATAAACGGGCCACACCTAAGGGAGCCCATGCTTTATAAGCCATTATGGTAAAATTGCCTTTGGTGGTTTTAAAAACAGCCTTGAAAGTATTCGGTGTTATCGTATCTAAAACAGATAAATCGGGCAGGTTTTTGAATTGTGCATTTGCCCCGGCATGTGTAAATAAAAACAGGGCTACAATGCTATAACAAAATGTTTTTTTCATTTACTAAAAGTAGGTTTTTATGTGTAAGGGATGATGTGAATAAGGCTGTAAAAGCAGGTGAATAGTTCTATGAAGAGTGCATCCGAATCGAGCCTCTCAAGGCCTGAAATTCATAATGAATTTTATTGGGAGGTACCCCTCTCCGCCAGTAGAGGGGACGGGGGTGAGGCTACTTTGCCATATATTCTTTTACAATCTTTTCAAAATTAACTTCTTAAAATGATCCAGTAATACAATGAGTTATTGGCAAGGTTCCTGCCCGTGGCAATCCCCAACAAATGGTTAGCGGCTTATTTACTTGATGCCACCTTTACGATTTCATGGGGATTGCGAAGCGGGGCAAGAACCCCGCTTATAATGACGGTATCTTTTTTTAGATCGTCTATTAAACGATTACGGCATCATTTGAAAAACAAAAAGGCTCCACAAATGCGGAGCCTTTTGTCAATTTTTTATCAAATGCTTTTACACCAGCATCATTACAGGATTTTCCAAATATGCTTTTAGTGTTTGCAAAAAGGCGGCACCTACCGAGCCATCTACACTGCGATGGTCGCAGCTTAGGGTTAGCTTCATTATATTTCTTACGGCAAATTCGCCGGCAGCATTGCGGTACACTTCTTCTTTTATTTTGCCTACGGCTAAAATACAACTGTCGGGCGGGTTGATGATGGCAGTAAATTCATCTATATCCATCATGCCAAGGTTAGAAATGGTGAAAGTATTACCGCTAAATTCGTTCGGCTGTAATTTTTTGCTTTTGGCTTTGCCACCCAGTTCTTTTGCTTCGGCAGCAATCTGGCTCAGGCTTTTCTGGTCGGCAAAACGAATTACCGGAACAATTAATCCATCGGGTACAGCAACTGCCATACCAATATGAATATGTTCGTACGTGCGGATGAAATCGCCCATCCAACTGCTGTTTACAGCAGGGTGTTTGCGTAGTGCCATGGCACTTGCTTTGATAATAAAATCGTTGAAAGAAATTTTAGCAGGGCTCACTTCATTCATCTGCGGACGGGCAGCCATGGCATTATCCATGTTTACTTCCATCTTCAGGTAAAAATGCGGTGCACTAAATTTGCTTTCGCCAAGGCGTTTGGCTATCACCTTACGCATTTGATTATTTGCATGGTCGGTAAATCCTTCGTCGGCACCCGGATTAAACGGAGCAACAACAGGTGCCGCTTTTTCAGCAGGGGCTGAAGCTGTGGTTGTCTCTGCAGGTGCAGCAGCCTTTGGAGCCGGAGCAGCTGTGGGAACATAATTATCAACATCGCTTTTTACGATGCGGCCATTATCGGCACTGCCTTTTACATATTTAAGATCGATCCCTTTTTCGGCGGCTAATTTTTTAGCCAAAGGCGAAGCAATAATGCGGCCTTCATTTACTACTACTTGTGGTGCTGCAGCGGCAGGGGCAGCAACAGCAGCTACCGGTGCAGATGCAGCAGCAGCAACGGTTTGCTCAGGTGCAGCGGCTACAGAAGCACCACCTTGTTTGGCAGAAGCAACAATTGCAGTTATATCAAAACCTTCGGCACCAACAATACAAAGCAGGTCGTTCACCTGGATTTTTTCGCCGGGTTTTGCACCCTGGAATAAGAGTATACCATCACGGTAGCTTTCCAGTTCCATGGTGGCTTTATCGGTTTCTATTTCGGCCAGTACATCTCCTTTTTTAACTGCATCACCTATATTTTTATTCCAGCCGGCTATAACGCCTTCCGTCATGGTATCGCTGAGGCGGGGCATAATTACTACTTCGGGTATTTTAGAAATATCCAGGGTAGCGGCTGGGGCAGTAGCAACAGGTGGAGGTGTTTCTGATGCTATCGCAGGTGCGGCGGGAACTTCGGCAGCAGGAGCAGGTGCAGCAGCTCCGCCGGCATTTGTTGTAATAAGAGCAGAAACATCTTCACCGGCCTGGCCAAATATTGCCAGTAAATCATCTACCAATATTTTCTCACCTTGTTTAGCACCCTGATGCAGTAATACACCATCCTGATAGCTTTCTAATTCCATTGTGGCTTTATCGGTCTCTATTTCGGCTAGTACTTCGCCTTTTTTTACATTATCGCCCACGTTTTTATGCCATGCGGCAATCACCCCTTCCGTCATGGTGTCGCTTAAGCGGGGCATCTTTATTACTTCGGCCATTGTAGTATTTACGATTTTAGATTTACGAATTGCAGTTTACTGCTTGCAAAACAGTGTTTCTGATTGGACCGTGAAAATACGGCAAAACATTTATTGCACATGGGAGGAATTTGGAGTGATTTGGTTCTAAATTTTACTCCAATTCCTCACTATAGCCTACGTGTGCAGAAAAGACCTTGTGGCCTACTTGCCCAACTGTGTTGCAAGTATTTCCAGCAAAACCTTGCCTCTTAAATTTACGGCTATCACTTTGCCTGCAGGGTCTACCAGAATATTAAAAGGAATGCCGTTTATGCCATAGGTTTCAGGGGCTTTTCCTTGCCATTGTTGCAAGTCGCTGATGTGTGTCCATGCCAGCTGATCCTGATATATAGCTTTCAGCCATGCGCTTTTCTGCAAATCCAGCGAAATGCCGAGTACGGTAAAATTTTTGCTTTTGTATTGATTAAAAGCAGCTACTACATTGGGGTTTTCGGTACGGCAGGGTGCACACCAACTGGCCCAAAAATCGATAAGCAACCATTTGCCTTTAAAGCTGCTAACAGCCACAGGTTTGCCGCTTGTATCTGGCAGCGAAATATCGGGTACGGGTTTGCCAATTAGTTGTTGCCCTTGCTTGTCCATAGAATTTTGAGCGGAACTATTTACCTGTAATAATTTAAGGCCGGGATGTTCGGGAAAACGTTTCAATGCCAATTGCAAAATAGCATTCCACTCCGTTTCGCTATTGAATTTTTTGGCCATGCCTACAGCAAAATATACTGCTGTACCATTGGCCTGCGTATTGATAAAATCGTGGAGTATTTTTTTAAGATCGGTAAAGCTTTTGTCGGCTGCAAGTGTGGCCACCTGAAAAACACTGTCTTTAGCTTTTGCCTTTTGCAGGCTGTCCACTAAAGTATTTTGAAATTTTAAAACGCTGTCTTTCTGAATAAAGCTGCCAAACATCTTTTTCAGGTCTTCATTTACTTTACTGCCGGGTGTGGTGTAGGCCGCAATGTTTTTTCCATCCGCATTGAGTTCTATTTTATCTGCATCGCTAATGAGCATAAGGCCGGGGCCATTTTCTATAAAAACCTGGTACATGCCTTCGCCTTTAGCAATGGTTTGGAGGGTAAAATTGCCTTTGGCATCAATGCTGGCTGTATCTACAATGGTGCGTTGGGTGCTGCCGAACGGCAGTTCGGCCAGGTATATTTTTTTAGAATCGGTATTGGTAAATGTGCCGCTTACTTCAAAAGTTTTGGGGTCTGTGCCGGGCTGGCAGGAGAAAAGGGTGATAGTAACTACAAGTAAAAGACTCCGTATTTTCAAGTTTATTTTCATAGGTTAGGTTTTGATGTTTTTTTATTCCGGGTTTTGCGCTCCGCATTCCACCCCTGATTTTTCCTTTGGCAAAATCTGTCCCCGCCAGCGGGGAATAATGTGCGGAGTGGTTTATTGAAATGTACCAGTACAAATTCTATCGGTTTAGTCTATGAATATTGGCCAGGTAGTTAGTTTGTTTCTTGTTCCTTGTTTCTTACTTCTTATTTCAATTTCTCCTGCAACAAAGCCGTAACCTTCTGCGGGTCTGCCTTGCCTTTGGATAGCTTTTTTACTTCGCCTACAAATAGTCCAATCAATCCTTTTTTGCCTTTTTTGTATTCCTGTACTTTGTCGGGCATGTTGTTAATCACTTCATTTACCCAAGCATCCAGCTCGTCTTCATTGCTGCTTTGCAGCAGGTTAAGGCTTGTGGCCACGGCCAACGGATCAGCGGATGGTTGCTGAATTAAGGCTGGCAATATTCTAGCCGAAGCCGTACTGAAATTTATTTTTCCTAACTGAACCAATTCTATAAGTGTTGCCAGCGATTGGGCTGTAAGCGGCCACTGTTCTATGGTGGCATTATTTTCGTTAAGCCAGTTTTTTACCGGGCCCAGCATCCAGTTGGCAGCGGCTTTGGTGTGAGGCGTTTCTTTTATCAGTTGGTTAAAATAATCGCTGAGGGCTTTTTCTTCGGTCAGCACTTTGGCGTCTTGTTCGGGCAGTTGCAGAACGGCGGTGTATTTTTCTAAAAGCTGTTCCGGCAATTCGGGCAGGGCAGCTTTTATTTCGTTGAGGTAGCTGTCGCTTACTTCAAAAGGCGGTAAATCCGGGCAAGGAAAATAACGGTAATCGTTGGCTTCTTCCTTATCCCGTTGCGGTGCTGTGGTGTTATTATCGGCATCGTAACCTCGGGTTTGCTGAATGATTTTTTCACCATTTTCCACCAATGAAGTTTGTCTTACAATTTCCCCTTCAATGGCTCTTTTTACATTGCGGACGCTGTTGAGGTTTTTTACTTCCACCTTGGTGCCAAGTTTGGTTTCCCCCATGGGGCGTATGCTGATATTGGCATCGCAGCGAAGGCTGCCTTCTTCCATATTGCCATCGCAAATGCCCAGCCATCGTACCAATTTTCTTAGTTCGGTTAAAAAGGCGAAAGCCTCGTCGGCACTGCGTATTACGGGGTCGGTTACCAATTCCAACAACGGCACACCTGCCCTGTTAAGGTCTATGCAAGTGTAATCATCGTGTGCATCGTGTATGCTTTTACCGGCATCTTCTTCCAAATGAATGTGGTGGATTAGAACCGTGGCACCTGTGTTAATTTTTAATTGCCCACCCATACAAATGGGGAATAGCATTTGGCTTGTTTGGTAAGCCTTCGGCAAATCGGGGTAGAAATAATGCTTGCGGTCGAAAAAACTGTGGCGTGTAATATCGCAGCCCAATGCTACGCCAAGGCGAACGGCATATTCCACGGCTTTTTTATTAAGCACCGGTAGCGTTCCGGGGTGTGCCATGGTTACCGGAGAAATATGGGTATTTGGATCCCCGCCAAAACTGGCACTATCGCCACAAAAAAGTTTGCTATCGGTTTGTAACTGTATGTGTACTTCGAGGCCAATGACGGCTTCGTACTGGGTTTTGGTTTCGATTGTCATGCGGCTGCAAAGGAAAGAAAAAACCCGCAAGGCAGGTGGCTTTGCGGGTTTTATTAAAATAGAGTGAAAAGCGTATCCCTAATTTGAAATATTAGCTTCTTTACATTCAAAAGCAATAATAAAATGAATCTCAAATCAGTTTTTACAAAAAGCCCTGCCACTATTGGTCTGGGTTGGGGATTAATAGGTGGAATTGCATTGATTGTAATGCCATTTTTAGCAAAAGACGGCTATCTGCAAATTTTACCCTACCCAATTATTTTGATAGGAGCTGTTTTAACAAATAAGTTTAATGCCGAAGTGCAATCTGCATTATTTAAAGATTCATTTAAAACAGGGTTTACTGCATTTGTTATCATGTCTGTTATATATATTGCTATTGGCCCACTTTTTATAGATGCGATGGGCGTACTTAGTATAATAGGTTATCTGTGGAGAATGGGTTTGGTAATTGCTCT
>JAYUTQ010000360.1:0-3366 GCA_043755055.1 Chitinophagaceae bacterium
GGCCCGGCCAAGCTTTAGCATGCTTTGAACATTCTTGCCAAAAAAAGGCGCTTCAATGGCGAAAACAGTGGGCTTGTGTTTTTTTATCACCTCGTTAATGCAGGCGTGTATCAGTTCCAGTCTTTCGTACACATCTTTTTTGGTGGAGAGCTTCAGCACATCCATATGCAGCATTTTAAGCTGATTGCCCGTGCATTGCAGCAGTGCATAGCCCATTACCACCGTGCCGGGATCTACACCAAGAATAATGGTGGTAGGTTTAGCTTCGGCTATTGGTTTGGTGGCGGCTGGTTTAATGGGAGTGGTTATGTTTATTTTTTTTATAGGCATCTTCTGTGGTGAATTCTGGTATTTTATTAGCAAACACTGCGGCAGTATAGCCCAATAGTGGACAGAACCCTGAACGGAGCGTCACCGCCATTAGGACTGGGCAAGCGGCTACGAAGCTGCTATCTGCATTGTCGCTGGATAACAAAGAAAACATTTTGTGCTGACACTAATCTAATCCCCAATCAATGTCGTATACTTGAGAAAGTTGGAAGGGTGTCAGGCTGAGCTTGTCGAAGCCCTTCTAATCAATCTGCAATATCGATCCACAAGAGGCCCTTCGACAAGCTCAGGGTGACAACCTTATGTAAACGACACTAATCACTAATCACTAATCCCCAACCCCCAATCCCCAACCCCCAATTCCAAACCAATCAACTATTTTGCGGCCTATAAAAAATTTCAGTCCTTGCCGCTTAAAAAACGACTTCGCTTTTTTCTCAACTATTTTGTTGGTCCAGTGCTTTTTGTGGTGATGGCATTTTCCATTTACCGGCAAATACAGCATCAGGATAATTGGTTACAGAAATGGCTAACCATTAAAGCATCTCTTACCGGCAGCAAGGCATGGCTGCTGTATATGGTTATTGTATTGATGCTGGTAAACTGGGGGCTGGAAGCCAGAAAATGGCAACTGCTACTGCGTCACATGAAGCAAATTTCGTTTTGGAAAGCGTATAAAAGTGTGCTGAGCGGTGTGGCGTTTACCATGATTACACCGAACAGGATGGGCGAATTTATAGGACGTGTTTTTTATGTAGAAGATGGCCAACGCATCCGTGCCGCTACGCTTACCATTGTGGGCAGCATTAGCCAATTGATTGTAACACTGGTGGCCGGCATATTAGGGCTTATGGTTTTACGGAGCGATATTGCTGCTTCGCCGCAAACAAACGATTTGTCGTTTTTCTGGATTAACGGGCTGCTGTTTGGTACTATGGCAGTGGTGGTAATGCTGGTGCTTTTTTACTTTAAAATAAGCTGGCTGGTAAGGGTGGCAGAAAAAATACCCGGCATGCAGAAGTATATTTATTTCATTGTATTGCTGGATGATTTTAAAGCAACAGAATTGCTGCGGATACTGTCATTATCGGCAATAAGATTTGGTGTATTCGTAATGCAATACATGCTGCTTTTTACTTTGTTCGATGTGCAAATGCTTTGGTGGCAAGGGTGCTGTGCGGTATCGGTTATGTTTTTAATACTGGCCATTATACCTATGCCGGGCATAGCCGAACTGGGCATTAGAGGAAAAGCAAGTATGGCTTTGTTCATGATTTTCAGCAACAATTCGGTTGGTATTCTGGTTACCACAGGTAGCATCTGGCTTATTAACATTATTTTACCTGCCGTGCTTGGAAGTTTGCTAATGCTGAACGTTAAACTGTTTACTAAAAATGATGAAACCGCATGAAGAAACTAATTATTACTTCCATAACCATCCTCACACTAGGCGTAAGCAAGGCAGATAACGATGGCTTTTGCAATATCAAAAACTTTTGTTTTAAAAATGGGGAGAATGTTTCTTTTTATGTGTTCTACACCTTTGCAGGCATATGGGTACATGCCGGTACGGCAAAATTTACCACTCAACTTGAAAATCTGAACAACAAACCGGTTTGGCATTTTACAGGCACCGGCGAAACCCTTCCGAGTTACGACTGGATTTATAAAGTACGTGACCGCTACGAAAGTTATGTGGATACTACTACCATGCAGCCCTTAAAATTTATCCGCAATGTGGATGAAGGCAGTTATAAAAAATACGAGAATGTAACTTTTAATAAAACTACCAATACAGCCATAGCAAGGGACGGTGTGTTTAAAACCCCACCTTGCATACAGGATGTAATAAGCCAGGTGTATTATGCCCGTAATATTAATTTCGACAATTACAAGAAGGATGATAAAATAACGTTTGATATTTTTCTGGATAACGAAGTGTACCATATGTATATCCGCTACCTGGGCAGGGAAACCATTAAAACCCGGTACGGAAAATTTAAGTGCATCAAGTTTAAGCCGCTGCTGCTTAAAAGTTCCATTTTTGAAGGTGGCGAAAAAATGACCGTTTGGATAAGCGACGACCTGAACCGCATACCCATCCGCATAGAAAGCCCTATTAGTGTAGGCAGTGTAAAAGTGGACATGATGATGTACAATAACCTGCGCCATCCGCTTACATCGCTGGTGGGCATCAGATAAATATAAGATTCGGCTTAGTAAAGAACGGTTCTTAAAATAATGGTCAATGCTCAATAATCAATGTCACTTGCTGGCCTTAGTCCACTTTGCTTTTGAAGCAACTACCATATAATAAGTCCGATGAGTATTTGATACTAAAGGTCCAAATAACCAATATTTGCGATGGTAGTATTTTCTTGAACTTTTTGGAACTTCCCAGTCTGGTTCAAATTTTTCAGTCCGATAAACTATTTGGCCTTTGTCAATTTTGAAAAGTTTATGGTCTTTGTAAAAAAGTTTATTTGGTCTTAATCCAAAAAGGCTACTGTCAAAATGTGTCGCTGCGTCAACTTCTTTATTGCAAGATGAGTCACGAAGATCGCTTTGATAAAACAAGAAAACTGTGTCATTAACAGTTGTATACTTTCCACACGAAATGTCATGAAATATATGATAAGCAAATCGGTACTTAAAAGTAGAGTCAGGATAAAAAATTAGATAATTTTTTTCGTTGTAAGAATCATTTACAAACTTTTTGTTGATCTTGGGTTGTCCGAATGAAACTGTCGAGAGGATTAAAAATATGAATAGTAAACGCTGTGTCATTTTTAGCTTGCAGGTAACACTTGCATCCACGCAATTGAATATTGGTTATTGATCGTTGAAAATTGAAAATTTCCTTTCAAAAAGCCTTTTACAGTTCCCTCCGCAGCCTCGCTACCGGAATATTAAGTTGTTCCCTGTATTTGGCTACGGTACGCCGGGCAATGTTGTAGCCTTTTTCCTGCAGCATATCTGTAAGTAATTCGTCGCTAAGCGGTTTGCGTTTGCTTTCAGCTTCTATCATATTGCTCA
>JAYUTQ010000361.1:0-7669 GCA_043755055.1 Chitinophagaceae bacterium
ACATTACTGAAACTAAAATCTAAGAAATGGAAAAGACGGAAAATTTTATTCAGGTAGAAGTTGATTCAACTAAAGCATTGAGAGATTGGCTTAGCGCCAACCATCACCACAAGGAAAGTATCTGGCTGGTAACCTATAAAAAGGAGATTCCGGACAAATATGTTTCTATACAAGAGGTGTTAGACGAATTGCTTTGCTTTGGCTGGATTGATGGCCTTAGAAGAAAATTGGATGATACCAGAACCATGCAGTTAATATCGCCAAGGCAGGTTCAGCACTGGACAAAAACGTATAAGAACCGGTTTCAGAAATTAGAAAAGGAGGGGAGAATGACGGATGCCGGAAGAAACGCCGTTTTAATATCTAAGAAGAACGGTTTGTGGGATTTTATGGATGATGTAGACCAATTAATTAAACCAACAGATTTTTTAAACAGTTTGGAAGCACACCCACCCGCATTAAAAGTATTTGATGCCTTTGGCAATGCCAGTAAACGGTTTATGTTACGCTACATTAAAATAGCAAAAACACCTGCAACCCGGGCAAAACGGATTACTGAAATTACTTTACTGGCAAAAGAGGGTAAAAAATTGAAAGGGAGTTAAAAGAAACCCGGAGCTGAAAAGCTCCGTGTTTTGTTTGGAATTGAAACAATTTCCTATTGCTTAATAAATTCCACCCTTCTGTTATTCGCCTTAGCTTCTGCCGTGGTTCCTTTGTCTACAGGCTCGGCACCACCTTTTCCATCCGTTGTTAAGCGGCTTTCGCTGATGTTGTAGTTTTTTGCCAAAATACTCTTTACGGCAGCAGCCCGTTTTTTAGATAATTCAAGGTTGGCAGCGGCTTCGCCATCGTTGCTGGTATGGCCAATAATTTTCACTTTTACATCTGCATTTTCGTTTAATACACTGGCTATTTCTTTAATGATGCCATAGCTTTCTGGTTTAATAACGGCACTTTGAAAATCGAATAAAATACCGCTTGTTACAAATTTTCCTTCGGTAATTAGTTTATTGCGGGTATCGGGTGCACCTGCAGCAAGGCGAAGATTGGCAATGTAATATTTGTCGTTATCGTTGTGAAAACCACCTGTTTGAAAAACAACCGAATTGTATTTATTTTCAATATCAAACGCCCTTGGTACATCCCATACTTTGTTTTCGTTGATGTAAACCCGAAGTCGCTGTTTCTGCCGCCAAATGCTGATGTGGGCAAAAAGTTTATCGTTTGCATGAAATTGTGCCTGATCCGTTTCATTCTTCATCGCCTCTTTTCCGTTGTCGTAAATATTGTAATAGGTCATGCCTTGTGAGCCACCTGCGTTTTTGGGGTGAAAGCCCACCATCACGCCGTTTCTATCTTCGTTAAGGTATTGCTTCCATTGAGTAAATTCTTTAGATGGATTTTTCATTTGGGCAAATGCCAAATTTACAAAAGTGCTGTAAAATGAAAATTCAGGAGAACAGGCAAGGTCGAATTCGAATGTAAAATTTTCGGGCAGTGAATTTATAAACTCCGGTAAAAAAACACCATCCTTACCAAGGTTAAGCCATTTGCCGGTTTTGCCGCTGATATTTACAATTTCGCCATTGGCGTTGGTGTTCCATTTGTCGGGAAAATCACCCACATTATCCTGGCTAAAATCTTCGTAGGCCACTACTTTATCACCGCCAATAAAATCGAATTTAGAATATGCCTCAAAACCAGATGCACCCGATTTGGCACTTCCTTTTTCAGTACTCCCATTATCGTCCCCGTTAGTGGCTGTTTCCTGATTCTTTGTTTTTTTTGATTTCTCAGTTAATGAACCACTGCTATTACCATCAACAGCATCGTCTATCTTTTTATCTATTTTTTCGTTGGCTTTTTGCTCCAGTTTTCTTTTTGCATTGTCGCCTAGCCGCCTTAATAACTGGGCATCAGAATTATTCATCACTATCATGGTAATAGTTAAGAAAAAAATGTGCTTCATAAAAAATATTTAATACGCTAAACTAGAAGATTTGCCAGTTGCATTTTATCACCAATGAGTATTACGATGTTTTGAATGTATAAATAGTGGCAGGTATTTTAATGGCTGATTAAGCGGATAGCATGAATAAGAGTTTAATACATTAGCAAAATTGTTGCAGATAAATAATCGTGTTGATTTCATTTTGAAAAAGACAACCTAATTTCACCATAGTATTTTAAGTATGCCAAAATTTAACCGACGCCAATTTATTGCTACCGCCTCTGTAGTAGCTGCAGCACCTGCAACTTTAACCCAAATGGACGAAAAGACCGCCAAAACAGTAATTCACCATGTTTTTTTCTGGCTAAAAAATGCCGGATCCGAAACTGATCGTAAGTTATTATTAGAGGGATTGAGAACCCTTTCAGCGGTAAAAGAGGTAAAGCAATTGTTGGTAGGCACGCCAGCATCTACCGAAAAAAGGGAAGTGGTAGACAATAGCTACGACGTTAGCGAATTGATGTATTTCGAATCTTTAGAAGCACAGGCAGCCTATCAGGAACACCTCATTCACAAGACTTTTATAGAAAAATGCAGCCACCTTTGGGCAAAAGTGGTTGTGTACGATATGTTGGTAGCTTAACTTACAATCTTGTTATTCCCCTTTTTTAATGTCTCCTTTTTTCTTTTTCCAAAACATCCATTTCTGCTCTTTCTTTTGGGCTTTTATAAAAATGTACCGCAGCGACGCGCCAGCCTGACTGTCTAAAAAACCATTGCCACCCACAAGGTTTAGGGATGGTTTGTAATCAAAAGAAAGTAGCATTTTCCCAAGTCTAAGTTCTAATCCACCAATAAACGTGGCACCAAAAGCATTTTTAACGCCTGCATTTTTAATGCTATTGCCATACAGACCAATTTGTGGCCCGGCACCTAAATAGAAATTGGTTCCTTTTGAAAATATTTTGTGGTGCTGCTCAAACAAAGCGGAAATATTGGTAACGTCATTAAAAAATCCTTTCTGTATAATCCCTTCCAGCGTATTGTTTTTCCATAGCGACTGTTGCACAGTAAGGCCTATTCCAGTACCAAGCCTAAGGCCAGCTGCAGTAGTATATTTCTGAGCCTGGGATGATAAGCCTGTAAATGCCATCAATAGCATAAAGACATGCCTCATAAACAATAATGTTTGTTTGTGTAACGGCTAACCCTGTGCCACGGTATTACCCTAAAGACTTTTAACAAAATAATTTTTCTAATTGAGTAAAATAACGGTTACCGGATTTGGTTGTGTTCTCTTTATTATTCACATTTTTTAGAAACTGTATATTGTTTGTTAAAAAAAATTATATTCGATTTCTATTATTTTATTCAGAAAAACTTTTTTATGAAAATTTTCAAAGTAGCAGGAGCTGTTGTTCTTGCATGTTTTGCTATAACTGCTTCGGCGCAGGTACAGCAGGTTACAGAAAACCAGGTGGGGATTTCCCAAAGGCTTCAGCAGGAAATAGATGATACCAAAGACCCCGTTTTGGGCTATGTGCCTAAATCGAGATTGGTGGAGGCCTATAATCAAAGAAAAACGATGCTTGACAAACTCAATCTTACCAATCGAGAAGCAGTATTCACCTGGACAGAACGTGGCCCCGACAGCGATGCTGTAGGAAGCAGTAATGGCAATACAAGGCCAGGTAATGGAAAAACATCAGGCAGGGTAAGGGCTATTTGGGAAGACCTTGGCGATGCTACCGGCAAAACCGTTTGGGTAGGCGGTATAGATGGCGGCTTGTGGAAAACAACCGACATTACGCTGAATCCTGCTAACTGGACACCCATCAATGATTTTTTTGGAAACCTTGCCGTAGCAAGCATTTGCCAGGATCCAACAGATATAAACATTATGTATTTTGGTACCGGTGAAAAAGCCATTAACGCAGATGCCGTAAGAGGTGCCGGTATATGGCGCAGTACAGACCATGGCGTTACATGGGCTGTAATGAGCGGCACGGCTAACTTTTGGAATGTAAGTAAAGTAGTATGTGATGCCGATGGCAACTTATATGTGGGCTGCAACTCCATTTCCAATACTCAGGGTATACAAAGGTTTACCAAAGCTACAAGCACATGGACCAATATTACACCATCTGGTTTGGCTCCAAGAGTGCCGGATTTAGAACTTAGCAGTACCGGAAGATTGCACATTATATGCGGTTATTACAATTCGTCTGCCGCCACTTCGGCTCACAGATATACCGATAATCCTGCAACTGTAACTGCTACTACCTGGACTGCTCCGGCCACCACTTTTCCAACACAATACAATGTAGCCATTGAAAGTAATGGCAATACGCTGTACGCTTTGCCATCTAATTCTGCTTGGGGAGTGCCCACCATTTACAAGTCGGTAGATGGGGGTGCAAACTGGGCTGCAACTGGTACTACGCCAGCATTTACCAGCGGTCAGGCATGGTATTGTATGGCAGAAGCTATAGACCCCAATAATTCCAATAATGTAATTGTAGGAAGTTTGGATTGTTACAAAACAACCAATGGCGGATCTACATGGACTAAAATAAGCGAATGGGTAGGTACAACCGGACAGTATGTACATGCCGACCAACAAATAATTACATGGCGCAATAATAATCAGGTACTGTTTGGTTGCGATGGTGGCGTACACTATTCTGCAAATGGCGGAACCAATATTACAGACAGAAATGTTGGGTTACGCATCAAGCAATTTTATGCAGTGGCCAATCACCCAACGTCTCTAAATTATTTCCTTGCAGGTGCTCAGGATAATGGTGTTCATCAATTGAACAACGCCATAATGGGTGCTTCGGTAGAAGTAACAGGAGGCGATGGCGCTTTTGTACATATCGATCAAAACCAGCCGCAATTTCAATGGGGTTCTTATGTTTATAATCAATACAGAAGGAGCACAAATAGTGGTTCTACGTGGTCTTCGATTAATTATAGCAGCAGTGCAGGTAAGTTTATTAACCCAACCGATTATGATGATGCCAATAATATTATGTATTGCAGTGGTGTAGCCAATGCTTTTGTAAGATGGAACGATCCGCAAAGTGGCAGCACATTTGCTTCGGTAACTATGGCCGGATTAAATAACGGAAAAGTGTCTGCGGTTAAAGTATCTCCTTACACAAATCATACGGTGTTTTTTGGCGGTGGCGGAAGCGGAATTACGCCTTCCATTATTAAAGCAACTGCTGCAAATGCTACTCCGGTATATACCAGTATTATTGGTGCCGGCATGACTACAGCAAGTGCCAACGTTTCCAATATAGAATTGGGTACTAACGAACAGAATATCATTGTTTCTTACTCCAATTATGGTATCAATAATGTTTGGGTGACTGCAAATGGCGGTACAAGCTGGACAGCAATTGATGGCAACTTGCCGGATATGCCTGTGCGTTGGGCCATGTTTTATCCTGGCAGCGACACCAAAGCCATTATTGCTACAGAAACCGGTGTTTGGCAAACAGATTTAATCAATGGTGCTGCCACTATCTGGAATCCGGAAGTTGGATTTCCGAATGTGCGTACCGATATGTTAGAATACCGTGCTGTGGATGGCTTACTTGCCGCAGCTACACATGGCCGTGGCCTTTTTACCACCATTATAGGTGCCGCACCAACCTGCGGAACTGTTACAGGTTTAGCAGCTTCTGCCATTACTACAACAGAAGCAACAGTTAGCTGGTCTGCTTTGAGCGGAGCCATAAACTACGATGTAGATTATAAATTAAATACATCAGGCACCTGGACAAATGCTGCTACTGCGACCATAAGTTTGTCTGTTGCTTTGAGTGGCTTAACTGCCGGAACCTTGTACGATTACAGGGTACGTGCCAATTGCACAGGTGCAACTGGTGCATATGCACAATCTCAGTTAACTACAACTGCCTTGGCTACCTGCGGCGATGTTACCGGTTTAAATGCTTCTGCCATTACTACATCATCAGCTACTTTGGGCTGGAGCACAGTAAGTGGAGCATTAAATTATGATGTGGATTATAAGCTAAATACCTCAGGTACCTGGACCAATGCTGCTACTGCAACTGCAAGTTTATCTGTTGCACTAAGTGGTTTGTCAGCAAGTACTTTGTACGATTATAGGGTACGTGCCAATTGTACCGATGCTACCGGTGCTTATACTCAGGCTCAGTTTACAACTACTGCACCACCTAGCTGTACTGAACCAACAGGATTAACTTCGTCAGCAATAACGGTAAGCAGTGCATCAGTTAGCTGGGCCACCGTCAGCGGAGCTGCAAGTTACGATGTGGATTTCAAATTAAATAGTTCAGCAACCTGGACCAATGCAGCAACTGCAACCGCTTCAACTTCTATTGCATTGAGTGGTTTAGATGCTTCTTCTTTGTACGATTGGCGTGTACGGGCTAATTGCACAGCTGTGGGTTTGACTAGCACTTATAGTTCAGCACAGTTTACTACAGCTACAGCAGTTACTTGTCCAGGCATTTATGATGTAAGCGCAAACGGTACTTCTACCGGTGCTGCCACTATTCCGTTAAATACAGATGTAAAAGGATTGATTAGCCCAACCGGGGATATTGATAATTACAAGTTTGTAATAACCACAGGCGGTACTGCTACTGTTTCACTTACTACCTTACCTGCCGATTATGATCTTGCTATATATAGCAGTAATGGTACCACAAGGTTGGCACGGTCGCAGAATAACGGAACTGCAAATGAAACCATTAGCAGAACCTATACTGCCGGTACTTACTATGCCAGGGTTTTCGGTTATAATGGTGCCAACAATGCAGCTAATTGTTACACATTAAGGGTTCAGTTAGGTACTGCTGCTTTGCAGGAATTGCCGGTTGCAACTACTGCTGATTTTACCGTTAAATTCTTTCCGAATCCGGTAAAAAATAAGCTGAGCGTTTACCTTGTTGGAGATAATAAACACAGGAGTTTGAGTGTAATAGATATATCTGGCAAAGTACTGTACACTCAGCCGCTGAACGATATGTTCACCACGCTGAACCTGCAAAAACTGGGTAGGGGATTATACTTCGTAAAGATTACAGATTTAAACGGTAAGGTGTTACATACCGAACGTATAGTGAAGGACTAACATTCCTTATTTGTTCCGAAAGCCCTGCATTTAAAAGATGCGGGGCTTTTGGTTTGTATAACAAGCGATAAAGAATGTTTTCAGGTATTTGCGGGTTTAAAGTAAAACTGACAAAATTGCCCATTAGTAGTTTTTAATACGCCAGTTTATGTGTGGTACGAGATGTGCGTAATCTAAGAAACTGAAAAGTCTTCATTAAGACTGCCATCTTTACCCGTATGCTATACGTGGCACAATCTTCGTTTAAGGGTAATCACAAATCAATTATCTTAAAATCAAAACATAACAAACCATGGCGAAAGCAACAACAACTACATCAAAAGCCAACATTACCCCGCTGCACGACAGGGTAATCGTAAAGCCTGCCGCTGCTGAAGAAAAAAGTGCCGGTGGCATTATCATCCCCGATACGGCTAAAGAAAAACCACAACGTGGCGTAGTAATTGCCGCAGGCCCGGGCAAAAAAGACGAACCAGTTACTGTAAAAACCGGTGACACCGTTTTATATGGCAAATATGCCGGTACCGAAATTACCCTTGAAGGTCTTGAGTACCTGATTATGAGGGAGAGTGATATTTTGG
>JAYUTQ010000362.1:0-3365 GCA_043755055.1 Chitinophagaceae bacterium
CAAATAAAAAAAGACCGGCCCAAATAATTGAGCCGGTCTGGTTATTATTATAAAAAGGAGTTAAGCCAATTTCGGTCGGGGCCTCATCCCCAGCCCTTCTCCTTGCGGAGAAGGGTGCCCACATTGCAAGCTGTTCCTTTTTTTGAATTATGAATCTTAATTGAAAGGCTTTGGCTCCTCTCCGGGAGGAGAGGCGGGGGTGAGGCCTCTCTTAGAATTTGATACAATGTTTCCCAAACTGGAGGCCGTGGGTTGGAATCCCATTCGCCGCTCAAAGGCTACTCCCCTACACAATCCTCACCGCATAAATCTTCGGTATAATCATTACGCACAAAGCAATTACCAGTGCAGATTCTATGATCCATACATAATGGATTTTATCTTTCCCAATCAGGTATTTTAAAAACAGATCGATAATGACCATGGTAAAGGCCATGGCTATAAAAAGGGCACTTCTATGGGGCATCAGGTTTACGGTTACAAAATCACCCTTCCAGGTTTTTACAGCCAGCACCATACACACCGGAAAAGCCAAAAGAAACGGCGTTATAAATTTGATGATTTTCATTCTCATGCAATATAGTTTACAAAAAAGGTTCAAGAACCAAGGTTCAGGTTTCAAGACAAACTTAATCGTCCCACAACTTGAATCTTGCTCCTTGAACCTTGAACCCTTTCACAGGGCAACCGCAAGGGTTGCCCCTACACCGTGGCCTTATCAGCCATATCCGGCACTTCGCTTACGTTATAAGCACCGGCATCCAGTTTGGTTTTGGTTTCGCTAAATGCTTTTAATGTTTCATCAATATCTGCATCGGTATGGGCGGCGGTAGGTATTAGCCGGTAAATAATATGGCCTTTCGGTATTACCGGATATACTACAATCGAACAGAAAATATGGTAGTTCTCACGGATGTCCACCACCATTGCGGTAGCCTCTTCCACAGTACCTTTCATGTACACAGGTGTTACCACGCTGTCGGTTTTACCAATATCAAAACCACGATCTTTTAATCCGGCTTGTAGTTTGGTGGCTTTGTCCCACAGATTTTCTCTTAATTCGGGCATGCTGCGGAGCATATCCAGCCTTTTAAGGTTACCAATTACCAGCGGCATGGGTAAGCTTTTTGCAAAAATCTGGCTACGGATATTGTAGCGGATAAAATCAATAATCACCTTTGGCCCCGCCAAAAAAGCACCAATAGAGGCCATCGATTTGGCAAATGTGCTGAAGTATAAGTCTATTGCATCCTGGCAGCCCTGTGCTTCGCCGGCACCGGCACCGGTGGCTCCGAGTGTACCAAATCCGTGTGCATCATCCACCATCAGGCGGAACTCGTATTTCGCTTTCAGGTCGGCTATTTCTTTCAGTTTACCCTGGTCGCCGGCCATGCCAAATACGCCTTCGGTAATTACCAAAATGCCGCCGGTTTTTTGTTTTTCTATTAAGGCTGTGGCACGTTCCAATTGTTTTTCGCAGTCTTCCACATCGTTATGCTTAAACACATAGCGGTGGCCGGGGTGCAGGCGAAGGCCATCTATTATACAGGCATGGCTTTCGGCATCGTACACAATTACATCGTGGCGGCCACATACTGCATCAATAGCACTCATAATTCCCTGGTAGCCAAAGTTCATTAGTATTGAATCTTCCTTGCTTTCAAATGCTGCCAATTCACGTTCCAATTGTTCGTGGTGGTTACTGTTGCCACTCATCATTCTGGCGCCCATAGGCATGGCCAGTCCATATTGTGCCGATGCATCGGCATCTGCTTTTCTAATTTCCGGGTGGTTAGCCAGTCCGAGGTAATTATTCAGGCTCCACACAATCATTTCTTTACCTCTAAAAACCATGCGGTTACCAATTTCGCCTTCCAGTTTGGGGAATGCAAAATAGCCATGTGCTCTTTCACGATGCTGTCCCAGCGGACCCTGATGCTTCACTAATTTTTCAAAAATGTCGGCCATAGATTGTTTTAAGATTTATGATTTAAGGTTTATAATTTATAGTCATTGAGTCAATTGTCAATGGTCATTTTACTTTGATTTAAATAATTATACGCAGTATGCCGATCATTAGCCGGGCTTTTGGTCCATGATTGGGCAACATTGGCGAACGTTATATTTCCCGATTATTTCGGGACTCCGTTCATCTTGCCACTACTATTAAGTAATCAACAACCATCCATTAAATAATTGAGAACGCCGCAAAAGTAAGGTTTGGCGGCGAGGGAGGCAAACAGCGTTTAATGAGTTTTCGATAAAGAAGTCAGGTTTTTAAAACTTGACTTCTTTTTAAGTTAAGTAAAAATTATTTTTGTATCCATTTCTGATACGCATACTTCTGGTAGAAGAACACAACTGTAAAGAACAGCAACAGCAAGCCAAACCCAAATTCGGGCCGGCTATCCGGCCAAACAATCCTGTTTAAATAGGGGTGTTTTAATACCGCAACTTGTTGCCCTAATTGGTATTTGCCCTTTCGGCACTCCGATCTTGTAATCCCCAGGCGGTATTCTTCTGCATCTAAACGTACTTTAATGGCACCTTTTTTTCTGTTGCACATATACGTTTTAGACACTTCGGCCATTTTTATATCACCCTTATAACGGATAAAAATATCAACAAGACCTACACAGAATGCCGCGATAAAAAATACCAAAACAACGCCCAAAAACAGCTTCACCTTCCACCCAAATTTATTTTTCATTGTTTGATGTTTGTTGTGAGGTAATTCCCATTCTATAAATAAGTCTTATTGTTTAACCTTTAAGATAACATTTACAAAACATGAATTTTCTGGCACGGTTTTATACTATTTATGATAACACTAAAAGTTAATCCCATGAAAAAGTATTTTATCTTATTGATTGCTGCAAGTATTGCCATAACGGGTATTGCACAGGGCAACAGTAAAAACAAAAGCAAGGACAAAGTAAAGACGAAGAGTACAAAAAGTAAAAAGCAATACAAAGACAATAAGGATGATGATGATAATGATAAAAGAGGCGTTTGGGATGGCACAAACAATGCTAATGATAAGCCTTCTAAAAATCAGCCTTCTAAAGTAAGCGCTGCTTTTCAGAGAGATTACCCGAATGCCGGTAACGTAGTATGGAGCAAATACCGTGGCGACTGGACTGCCACCTTTAACAGCGGTTTTGGTTTGGGCAGGTCCACAGCAGTATACCATGCCAATGGCGAAAGAAGAGATACCCGGACACGTATTAATGACTCACAACTACCCAACAGAAGCATTTGGGACAAAATTTTTAAAAGAGATAATGTAACGCCTGTGACCATCGTTCAGATTCAATCGCCTACACTGGCTTCTGAAATATTCAGAATTGCTACTAAAACTTCCG
>JAYUTQ010000363.1:0-7664 GCA_043755055.1 Chitinophagaceae bacterium
ACAATTTGGAAAATGGCAGATAGCGCAAAAAAGACTGTAAGTCCATTTAGCCCTTCTTCTCTTTCCACATTTCATTAAAAGTTTTTTGACTAAAATCGAAGGGTACTATCGGCTACCCGAAGACTTTTTTTGTAGTATTTCTTGACTAATTTCATAGCAGTTTTAAAAAAAATTTGTAACATGAAAATTATAATACAATCGCTGTTGATGATTGTAATCTCAATAATATATTTTAATGGTAACGCTCAAAAACGTGCTGCATTTAAACCCAAAGTAGTTTATAAAAGCAAAGAATTAGTGATAACACAAATTGCAAAAAATGCTTTTGAACATACCTCATTTAAACAAACCAATGATTTTGGATATGTGCCTTGTAACGGCCTTGTGGTAAAAAATAGTAACGAAGCAATTGTTTTCGATACCCCAACCAACGATAAAGGTTCGGAAGCACTAATTAAATGGATAAAGGAAACGCTTCATTGTAAAATAAACGCCATCATTCCAACCCATTTTCACGACGACTGCCTGGGCGGATTACAAGCATTTCATGAAAATAATATTCCATCGTATGCATATTTTAAAACAATTGAACTGGCTAAAGAAAATAAGTACGTAGTGCCTGAAAATAGCTTTAGCGATTCGCTTGTTTTAAAAATAGGCAGCAAAAAAATAATCGCCTCCTTTTTCGGAGAAGGACATACAAAGGATAATATAATCGGTTATTTTCCGGCCGAAAAAATAATGTTTGGAGGTTGTTTAATAAAAGAATTAGATGCAGGTAAGGGTTATTTAGGCGATGCCAATGTTGCAGATTGGTCGGCAACCGTTAAAAAAATAAAAAAAGCATACCCAGATGTCAGGATTATTGTTCCGGGCCATGGAGAATGTGGCAATAAAAAATTACTGGACTTTACAATCGAATTATTTAAGACTCAATAAAGGAATTTAAATTGCGTAAGTCTTTGCGAATGCCGGATGTTCTGAAGGCCATTCCTTGTAATTGCTAATCATAATTGCTATTACGCTGCCGCTACTGGTAAAATATATACTGTAAGCAAGGCAATAAGATGCCTATTTAAAAAAATCCCGAATCGCAATCGTTTGCTGTTGAATAAAATAGGCATGTATTTATACTGCCAATGGATGCGTGTTTTACCTTGTTTAATTAATTCTCCGGTGCTACAAAACGATTGCCTATAAATAGTCCTTATGAACAATATCCGAATCAAGCTTTCCTTGTTTCTCAATTATTTTGTGTTTGCCATATTGCTGAATAGTGTAGGTACGGTAATACTACAAGTGCAAAATAACTTTGGCGTTCTTGGTACTGCAGCAGGCAGGCTTGAGGCATACAAAGATTTAAGCATTGCCATTGTATCGTTTTTAATGGCATCGTATATAGTACGGATTGGGTATAAAAGAACAATGCTTTTTGCACTGGGTTTTATTTCTATGGTTTGTTTGTTAGTTCCTTCTTTGCCGGGGTTTGCCGTAATTAAATTGTTGTTTGCAGCCACGGGCATTTCTTTTGCCTTAATTAAAATATCGGTGTTTGCCACCCTCGGTATAGTTACAAAAGATAAGAAAGAACATGCAAGCCTGATGAATTTTCTGGAGTCATTTTTTATGATTGGCGTACTCTGTGGCTACTTTATTTTCAGCTACTTTATTAACCCCGATGATAAGACTTCCACATCATGGTTTAAAGTGTATTACCTGTTGGGTGGTCTTTCTCTTGTGGCCTTTTTACTATTGTTAACCACTCCCTTAGACGAATCGAAAGTAAAAAATGCAGCACCTCAAAAAGATGCCAATGAATTTGTCAACATGCTTTTGCTCATAGGTATACCACTGGTAGTGGTATTTATTATCAGTGCATTTTTTTATGTGTTGATAGAGCAAAGCATTATGAGCTGGTTACCCACATTCAATAGCAAAGTACTGCACCTATCCAGTACATTAAGTGTGCAAATGGCCAGTATTTTAGCGGGTTCCATTGCATTAGGCAGGTTTTTGGCAGGTATTATTTTACGGCGAATTCATTGGCTTGCAGTATTACTTGCCTGCCTTGTTCTTGCAGCAGCAATGGTGTTGCTTGCTATCCCATTAGCTCAAAGTGTTAGTGCTGTAACCGAAATTAAAACGCTGTCTGATGTTCCGTTAGTCGCATTTATTTTTCCATTAATCGGGTTATTGCTGGCACCTATTTATCCTGCTATTAATTCGGTCATTCTTAGTTCGTTGCCCAAACAAAAACATGCACCAATGGCCGGTTTAATTGTGGTTTTTTCTGCATTGGGCGGCACTTTTGGTTCAATGGTTACAGGCTATATTTTCGAACATTATGGTGGCGAAAAAGCATTTTATTTTTCCATTGGCCCTATGGTAATTCTTGCGGCTGCACTGATAATGCTCAATCGCTTACAAAAATCAGGCGAAGCGAAAATGGAGTTTAAAGAGGCGTCGCACTAAACTGTGCTACGTTAATGCTAACTTTTAAAGCATAAGATATTTAATAAATGAAGCCGAGGCAGGTATACGATCTTAAAGAACTTTTTGAAGCAGTGCAGCTAACGGCTGTACTTAACGATGGTAAAACATTTCCTGATTGCATTGCTTTAAATCCTTTGGAAACTATTGAAGAAAAATTTCTTGCAGAAAGATTACATCCGGATTTTGACTTGAAATTTTTTGTAGAAGAAAATTTTAAAATACCCGCTGCCTCCGAAGCTGATTATGAAAGCGATACCAGCAAACCTGTGGCCGAACATCTAAAAAAGCTATGGGAGCACCTTACCAGAAAGCCTGAAAAGGGAGAAGGAACACTGATTGATTTGCCATTTCCTTATATCGTTCCCGGTGGCCGTTTCCGTGAAATTTATTACTGGGATTCATACTTTACCATGCTTGGATTACTAGAGCATGGCCATGTGGAAATGGTAGAAAATATGGTCAATAACTTTGCCCATCTTATTAAAACATATGGACATATACCAAATGGTAACCGAACCTATTATCTCAGCCGAAGCCAGCCTCCATTTTTTGCATTGATGGTAGCCTTATTAGCTTCAGCAAAAAATAATGAAGCCGTTTATTTGCAATACTTACCCGAATTAGAAAGTGAATATGCCTATTGGCAAAATGGTATTGCATCGGATGCAACAGCATATTTACGCACCGTAAAACTTGAAGAGGGCGTACTCTTAAATCGTTATTTTGACGAAAGCCCAACCCCAAGGCCAGAGAGCTATGCCGAAGATGTACACATCAGTAAAAATAGTAAACAGTCTGCTGATGAAATATTTACCAACATCAGGGCCGGTGCCGAAAGTGGCTGGGATTTTAGTACCCGCTGGTTTGCAGATCATTATAACATTGCAACTATAGAAACCATCAATATCATTCCTGTAGATCTTAATTGCCTGGTGTATAAATTGGAAATGGTATTGACAAAAGCTTACCAGCTAAGCAGCGATTTTAATAAGGCTGATCTGTTGAAAGCTGCTGCCGATATGCGTTTAGATACCCTTATTAAGTATTGCTGGAACGAAGAGCTTCAATTTTTTACTGATTATAATTGGGTAAATAAAATGCAGATAAATCAAATAACTGCGGCTGGGTTAGTGCCATTATTTATTACAGGTGGCCAAACCGATTTTATAAAAAATAAAATTGCTGCAATAGCCGAAACGGTAAATGAACACCTGCTTAAAGATGGTGGCATTGCTACCACTACTATTAATAGCGGAGAGCAATGGGATGCCCCAAACGGCTGGGCACCGCTGCAATGGATGGCAGTAAAAGGCCTTGCAGATTATGGCGAAATAACACTGGCAAAATATATAGCCAAACGATGGTTGGCACTTAATGAACGGGTTTTTAAAACCACGGGAAAAATGATGGAAAAATACAATGTGGAAGACATCACACAACTGGCAGGCGGTGGCGAATACGAAAGTCAGGATGGCTTTGGCTGGACAAATGGGGTGTATCTGGCCTTGAAAACATTTCTTGAATATGAGTAATATAAAACAATGGTATTATAAATCGTCCAAAGAATGCTGTACATCATTCTCAAATCGTAATTCGTAAATGAATAAGATTCTTTGCATAGGTGAAGCCCTAATAGATATGATTTGTACCGACAAGGGTAAATCATTGGCCGATGGCCAAAACTTTTTAAAAAAGCCCGGTGGTGCACCCACCAATGTAGCTGCTGCTATTGCCGCACTTGGCGGCCATGCAGATCTTGCCGCAAAAGTAGGTAGCGACCCTTTTGGGCAGCACCTTTTGACCACCATGCAGCAGATGGGCGTGGATACCCGATATATGTTTCGGGATGCAGATCATTTTACTACCATTGCCTTTGTATCGCTAATGGAAAACGGCGAACGGGATTTTGTGTTCAGCCGTGGTGCAGATAGCCAGTTAAGTGTACAGGATATGGCAAGAGTACCGCTGCATGAATACCCGATTTTTCATTTTGGCTCGGCTACTTCTTTTTTGCCGGGACCTTTTTACGACGCCTACCGTTGCAGTCGTGATAAAGCTTTGCAGCAAGGCGCTTTCATTTCTTTTGACCCCAATTACAGGCACGATTTGTTTAAAAATAACCAGACGTTTTTTATTAGTAACAGTTTAGATTTTATTGCCAATTGTAATTACTTTAAAGTAAGTGATGAGGAAGCCATGTTACTAACCACTACATCCACTTTAGCTGATGCAGCCAATGCATTGCTGCAAAAATCGACTGCCACTTTTACAATAACCCTGGGTAAAGAAGGAACACTTTTATGCCACAAGGGCCAAATGGAAACCATAGCTAGTATACCTGTTAGCCCTGTAGATACTACCGGTGCAGGGGATGCTTTTGTTGGAGCATTATTGTATTTGCTTTCTCAAAAAGAAAAAAACACAATGCACCAACTTAGCATGGCCGATTGGAAAGCTATGGTGTACAATGCAAATAAGGCTGGTGCAAGAACCTGCGAATACCTCGGTGCCATGGAGGCATTTAAACAACTTAACAATTCTATTTTTGAATAATATATACGGTTATGTACACACATAGAATTCATCATTTTATTGCGGAGTATTTGTTACATCATCATGGTTTAAAACTGGCTGGCAACAGTCTTGATTTGTACAATCGTTTTATGACCAATGCTGCCGCGATAGATGAGTTATACAATAGTTTGTATGTAGGACATCCCAATAAAAAAAAATGCTTTGAACAATTAATAGATGCTATGCTAACGGCTGCAAAAGCCCGGTCGGAAAGGCTTACAGCAAAAGACAATTTTAAACTTGCAAAGGGAAACTGGTACCTGAGTAAAAAAATTGTTGGGATGAGTTTATATGTAGACCGGTTTTGCGGAAGCCTTAAAAAACTTAAACAGAAGCTTGATTACTTTGAAGAGTTGGGCATTAATTTTCTACACCTGATGCCTGTTTTTGAAAGCCCGGCAAACGAAAGTGATGGTGGCTATGCAGTATCCGATTTTAGAAAGGTAGATAAGCGGTTTGGAAGCATTGAGGACCTTCAGGCGTTGCAGTTAAGCATGGATGAAAAGAATATGTACATGATGTTGGATATTGTATTTAACCATACAAGCAACCAACATGAATGGGCAAAAAAAGCTAAGGCCGGAGATGCATACTACCAGGATTTTTTTTACATGTATGATAGCCGGCAACTGCCGGATGCATTTGAAAGATCGATGCCGGAAATTTTTCCGGAGAGTGCCCCCGGTAGCTTTACCTATATACCCGAGTGCAATAAATGGGTAATGACTGTTTTTCATACTTACCAATGGGACCTCAACTTTACCAACCCCGCTGTGCTGGTGGCCATGCTGGAAAATGTTTTTTATTCGGCCAATCTTGGTGTGGATATTCTTCGAATAGATGCACCGGCTTTTATATGGAAAGAATTGGGCACTACCTGCCAGAATTTGCCACAGGCACATAAACTGTTACAGCTATTAAAACAATGTGTAAATGTGGTTTGTCCGGGCCTTGCATTATTGGGCGAAGCCATAGTGGCGCCACATGAAATAATGAAATATTTCGGCACCGGAAAGTATGCGGCACAGGAGTGTGATTTTGCCTATAATGCTACACTAATGGCGTTGCAATGGGATGCATTGGCTACCAAAGATGTGCGGGTGTTACAAAAGGCCGTATTGGAAATTTTGCCCAAACCTTACGGCACCACATGGATTACCTATACCCGCTGCCACGATGATATTGGCCTTGGATACGATGACAAATACATAGCCGAAGCCGGCTATAATGCTTACGAACACCGTAAGTTTTTAAAGAATTATTATGGGGGCGATTACGCAGCATCACCTGCTGTTGGTGCACTTTTTGGCTACAACCCCAAAACAAATGATGCCCGTATCAGCGGCTCATTGGCATCGCTTTGTGGGCTGGAAAAGGCATTGGCCGCAGGCGACGCAGAATTTATACAGGCATCGCTCAATAAGATTATTATGATGCAGGCATTTACCTTTTGCGTAGGTGGTGTGCCCATGCTTTTTTATGGCGATGAACTTGCCTACACAAATGATTACAGCTACCTTAACGATCCTGCCAAAAGCTACGATAACCGGTGGATGCACCGCCCTGTAATAAATTGGCAAAAAAATGATTTGAGGAAGAAGAAAGGAACGGTAGAGCAACAAATATTTAGCCAATACCAAAAGCTGATACAGTGTAGAAAAAAGCTATCTGTACTTACCGATGAAAATAACCTGGAATGGATTTATACACAAAACAACCATGTTGCAGGTTTTATCCGCCGATCGGCTTCGCAGCTGGTATTTTGTTTTTTTAATTTTGATGAAAACGAAACGGGCCTCAGCTGGTACCTGCTTAACGAAGCAAGGCAGCATGGTGGCTTGCTATACAATCACTGGAAAGAACAGGAAATTTTGATTGGGAGGGATGATGAACTTTTACTAATGGATGGTTATGGACTTTGTATTCTTGAAGTGATAGAGCAATAATGTCTTTTCTGAAATACGCAATTGTGCCAAATTTGCTCACAGAAAACGTTTGCGTAACATTTTTATACTTTAGTAAAATATTTTATTGCTGCTGTAACAGGAAACATATTATTTTTATGAATAAACTTGAGACAAGCTGCTGCCATATTGCTAATTGCCGTACTGTTATTTAACTGGTACGGATTTCAACCATTAATGAATTGGTTGGATGTAAGAGCGGATAAAGAAATGGCTCAACAACTCGATCAGCTACAATACGATGAATCTTCGCTAATAGAAATTTCAGTAACTACCAATCTTCCGTACACCAATAACTGGGCTGATTTTGAAAGAACTGACGGCACCATTGAGTTTAATAGCAAACACTACAGCTATGTAATGCGTAAAATGGTTGATGGTAAAATGATTTACAAATGCATTCCTAACGTGGATAGGAATAATGTCTCTTTTGCAAGAAAAGAATTTTTTAAACTGGCTTTTGATGCTTCTAAAATTGCAACTTCTAAAAAGCAGGATACCAATAAATCCATTTCTGTAAAAAAGACCATGGAGGATTTTACAGATGATTTGTTTCAAATTTCTTATCCTTTTGTTGTGTCTCAAAATCCATCCTATATAATTGCCAATACGCTTTTGGCCAATGGATTTAAT